>CAZJUU010000023.1:0-12483 GCA_964549295.1 uncultured Candidatus Bathyarchaeia archaeon | reverse complement strand
TGTTTCTAACCTGACCGTAGACCTGTTCCGATACGCAAATCCCATCCGGTTCCGCCAACGATTCAATCCTTGACGCAATGTTGACGGCATCTCCGTAAACATCGCCACCTCGATAGATCACATCGCCAACATGAATTCCAATGCGAAGTGGAAGCGTCCTCACTTCTTGAGCCGTCTTGTCCGTCAATGTTCTTTGAACGTCTAGGGCGCAGCGGACCGCTCCCAGCGCGCTTGGAAACTCAACCAAGAAAGCGTCTCCAATAGTCTTGATCTCTTTTCCTCCGTGTTTCCGGAAGATCGGGCGGAGTATGGTTCGCTGCTTCTCCAGGACTTGAAGCGCGAGCGATTCATTCTCCTGCGTCAGCGCCGTGTAGCCTACTAGGTCAGTGAACATTATGGCCGCAAGCTGTCGCCGGTCTCTGCTACCAGCTTCTCTCGCGCGGGACAAGGAATTCAACCCTACCCCTTGGCAGAGATACTGTGTAGTTACGCATTGATTAGTCATACGCAACCGTTGATTACGAACTCGAATGAATCGATTAGCGCGTGTCAGTGGCTTGAGAAGGAAACGTGGATGTATGGGTCGGTGCGCACGCACAAAATCTGTGGCCGTAGCGCAATTCTGCAGCCAGAGGGAGATTTGTCCCAATTGCTTGCGCCATATGTTCGGCACCGTGACATTCTCATCCGGACAACCAACATGGATCAAAACAAAGGGTCGTTCGTTGGAAGGACTGTTAAGAATCTCCTGCAAGAAATGCATCGGTCTGCATCTCGTGGCGTGACAAGCTACCCAGCATTCTCAACGAAGACAAGCTCATAGTCTTGGTCAGAGCCCATGTGACATTTGCCTCTGCGTGCAGATCACTTTCATCAACGCTCAATACGTATTTGCCATTATTGCTAGAAGTATCCACAGGCATGCCTTAAAGGTTGGAACAGCGTCTAGATTCATTTGTTTGAATGAATGGGGGGGTCAACTATTGGCCATTAGCTATGCCGTTCATGTGTCGAAAGTTATCAAAGCTCCTCTCAAATTCGTTTACAACTGGTGCACGGATTTCAGAGAAGACGACAACAAGATCACGGGTTCAAAGGCAAAGAGAATCATCGTGCAGAAGACCAAAGAGCGGGTGATTTACATCTCCACCTACAAGTTCCGAGGTAAGACATTTAGTGGCGTCAATATTGTGACATTGAGGCCGCCAAACGCTTGGCACTTGGATTTTGCTGGACAGGAAGATGATGAGATCGGCGAATACAAGTTGACGAGGATCGGCCCGAGAAAGACAAGACTAACCATGACATTCAAGGGAAAATACAAGATTGGTAAGGCACCGACCAAAGAGGAAAACACGAAGTCAGTGAACCAGTTCTGGGACAAGTACATAGCTGCACTCGAAAAAGATTGTGCGCGCAGCAAATGAATTAGCTCAAAAACCAGGTACATTCATTCTAAATTGAGCCAGCACCAATTAACTCTAGGGCTTTTTGCAAGAGGAGGTGAAGACTATGGGAAAATTTCTAGTTAGCCACACGTTGCCATCACCAACAGCTTTTGAAGAAGCTGGTGCGATTGGTAAGGCAGTGAAGGCAGCCTGCACTTCGGACGCCTACTGGATTGGCAGCTGGGCTCAACTAAACGAGCAAGGCAAAATACTGAAGATACTCTGTGAGTGGGACGCAAAAGACGCTCAGTCAATACGCAAGATTGTAGACAAGATCCCTAAGCTTCCAACTGATGGCATATGGCCGATGGCTAAAGTCGACGGTGAATCGTACAGATAAGCAAGGCTGGGGGAATCCCCAGCTTGACCAAGCATATCATCAATTTCGTGGTTTTCTTAAGAACTTCGAAGAGACTCTCGCCTAATCCAAGAAAAAGCTACTGAAGGCTTCATCCAAAAGGTGAAGACAAACAGATGTCGAAGCGACTGACACAGAATAGCAACCACAACCAGAAGGAATTTTCTCTAGGCTATGTCAGGTGCGTTGTGATTGCTCTTCCTGACAGTTTATGCCACGACGAAAAAGGCGTGATTTCCAATGAGCATTCCAACGAAATGATTTCGATGGGATGAGTGCAACCCAGACTCGCACAATCATCCTGAGTACATATTATGTCAGGTTATTACATAGCTGATTTTTCGAATCGCTTGAAAGCAGTGGATTGACGTCGTCTTGTTTCGGTACGTCGATTTTCTGTAACTATGAACTCGCAGTAGTCGAATCCGGTTCCACGACATTTTGTCTCGATGACAGTGAATCGTTTTCCTAGCATTGCCTCTAGCGCTCCGGCTATGTAGCCTGCATCCATCCAGCAGTGTGTTTGACCGTTCTTTTCAGCTTCAACGCAGGTTGGGCAACTGTGAAGTTCTGCGGCAAGAAAGTCTGATCCAACTCTTCCCACCTTAAGCACAGCCTCAGAAAACCGCGTGTATGCGTCTGAGATCTTCTTCAATGCCTTCTCCAAGGTCTCTGAGTTCTCGCCAGAGAAGTCTTCGCATCCCAAGAGTCT
Organism: uncultured Candidatus Bathyarchaeia archaeon; assembly: GCA_964549295.1. GTDB lineage: Archaea > Thermoproteota > Bathyarchaeia > 40CM-2-53-6 > CAVXDP01 > CAVXDP01. The sequence continues at coordinate 9,965 of CAZJUU010000023.1, read as the reverse complement.
GCCTGAATAGTACAGTGTCTCCTTACCCTGTGCACGCAGATATCTGTTGATGCTTAGCATTCTCTTCGAGTAATCTCTTAGACTAAGCGTTATGCTTTTTGACAATTCTCAACCTCCTCTTGTTATTGAACTTCTAATCGAATTACTCTAGAATGGGCCTCTATCTCTAAAGGGACCACGATCTCTGAAGGGACCACGATCACGCTGCAACAGAATCACCTCCGTTAGAAGAGTATTGAATCGACCTTTGGCCAATCTCAGTCCTGCTCATCTCAGTTCGCCTCGGTCTAGAAGGGACCCCTATCTCTTGATGGACCGCTTTCTCTGAATGGACCACGATCACGTTGTAACAATCATTCCACCTTCGCTAGTCGGTACAGTTGCGATCTACCATTCTTCAGTTTTCTCGACATTGCCTGGAAAAGGTCATTTGTGATAGAATTTAGATGAAAAGACGTGTTTCTGTCTCTAGACTGTAAAATGACTGGTCATCACGTCTAATTCGCCTGATTTCGATCAAAATAGAGCGATACCCTGAAATACCAAAGGTGCGCTACTTTAGAAACGTATGTAGCGCATGTCGACCGTTTAACAAAACTAAACAAGAGATTGAAGGGCCCATTGTCAACCAAGACGAGCCGCCTTATTACGCTGAGAGATGAGCTAGTTGACAGCTTTGCAGAAGCACCTCTGGGCATTGTGAAGTTTTCCGCAATAATGAAGAGGGCGGCGCCAAGAATTCTGCTTGATGAGGGAAAGAGAAATGAGATCACCCTTCTTTTGGCTAGGCGAGTCGCTGATCCTCGGGCATATGTACAAGTTTCCCCTAACCTTCTGGAATTGATGGAGCAGAACTCAAGCAGAGATGAAGCTGTGGCCGATTATGCCTGTTGTCTCTTCGGCAAGGCTTTGTCATCGGTTTTCGTCAAAAATGTACCCAAGTATCGTAATGAAGCAGCGAGACGCACGTTCTTCGAAAACCTCGCAACTTTTTCTGAGATTGTCCATCCAGTTTCAATCGAGGAAATGTTCTCAAGACTAGAAAGATCGGGAACTGAGAATCGACATCTCTATGAAATGCTGCTTTCTGAATTGAAACAGTTGTTAAGGAGCAAGTGGCACAGCGAGAATGAACTTGAAGCAATGCTGCGACATTCCGAGAGAGAACTTGACGATTCCACAAAAGCTATGGAAGGACTCTGTGGATTCGCAAGAGGTGATGTAGGTAATTATATGGAAGCACCCCGAGTATGCTCATTCTTTGATCCTTGTACAGTCGACGATCAGAGGACAACATATTGGGGAACACGTCACTATCCGATTTTGAACTCTTTGAACATTCAACCACACGTCCTGTTCTTTGATCAACTGAGAAGAGGCCTGATAGCGAGAGATGTAGCACGAATGTTCACTCCTCGCGTCATGGAGAAGATGGATAGGTCCTACGAACAAAGCGAGTACTGTGCCTACAGAATCTTGGAGAACCCATTCGAGTCCGAGTTTTGGAAGCTGACTCGACATGGATTGAGGGAAGACTCAAAGAGATATGAAGGGATAGACTATTTTGAAGAATGGAACCAGATAACCGGCGGAGACTTCATCCGCAAAATGTTCTCGCGGTTGGAGAGTATCAGTCGATTCAGATCCCAGATCGACCTCTCTGAGTATGAAACAATTGCAGACTCCCTGACACTGAAGCCAAAACGTGTCAAACTGGACGAAACTGATCTGAAGATATTGGATTTAATGTCAAAGGATCCATTGGCGTCGGTAAGCCAGATAGCTCAGAAGATAGGACTAAGTCTTCCAACGGTCCAGAAGACTGTAAGAGACTTGGAAGCAAGAGGCAATGCCTGGCCGTTTCTGATAGTTGATACAAACCGGTTTGGAGTGACAGGCTTTCTTCTAATGCTGAAGACACGAACCGGACTGGCTCCGGAAGTTGCGGAAGAACTGTGGAAGGTTCCATACTGTGGGCGTGTGTACAGAACATACGGACGGATGGATCTGCTTGCATACTTTAACATACCGTCGGGAAATGAGACATTTATTCATGAGTTTGCCAGTCAACTTAAGAGAGCAGAAGTTGTCGATGATTTTCTTTGGTATGGAATAACAGATTATCATTACAGTTTTAATCCTCGCTACTACAGCTCGGAGCTTGGAGAGTGGAACGTCTATTGGGATGAGTGGGGCCTCTGGCTGAAAGAATACCTTTCAACTAGAGCTTGGCGTGGAGCTCTCATCGGCCAAGATGAAAAACCAACCAATATTGTCAAGATGAACAAAATCGACCTCCAACTCATCAACATACTTAGAATGAACCCACGCACATCCTTCTCAGACGTTGGAAGCAGGATTGGAGTAAGTGGAGCATATGTCGGACAGAGAGTAAGAAGACTTCTCAACCTGAATGTAGTTCAACCTAGAATCACTTCCTACAGAATTGGCTTAGATGACGCAGTGTGGGCAGTGTTGGACTGCGATCGAGACACTACAAGAGCACTTGTAGCGGCATTTAACGAACTCCCAATGTGGCAAGGTTTCTCCGTAAAAGGCGACATCAACGGCATTGCTTCGATAGTCTATGTTCCAACTGGCGAAGTTCAAGAGCTCTTCCGCATATTCGATAAGTACCTGATAGAGCCAAGACTGGTGAATGATTACTCACTGCATGTTATCGAGAAGTGGACGGGAATGAGACGATGGCTTCCAATTCATCTGTACTCTAACGATAAGGGTTGGACATTTGAGAGTAATCGATACATGGATCAACTCAAGAAAGACCTTGCTTCAATGACTTCCTAAAAGCACATTCTAACGGACTGCAGAAGATGAGTATTGAACTTGCTTTCCAGAAGATCTCGATTACTTACACTGGAAGGCGATGTGTGGATCGTTGGACTTGCGGTCGCACTGCTTCATTTTGCCGGCGGACTCGTCGTAGCCTTTGTCATGGTCTGGCTGTACAAATTGGGTGCCTCTTTCCTAGATGTTGGATTCGTGGGAGCGTTCTACAATCTGGCTCTCGCCTTGTCCTTCTTGGCTGGAGGCGCACTTAACGAAAGATACTCTGGAAAAACTGTATTCGCTCTAAGCCTTATTTGTAGCCTAGTGTCTGCGATCCTCTATGGACTCGCCGGATTCATACTCGTATGGATTCCAGTGGCTCTTGGCCTTGTTCTTGGAAAGGTGGCAATAGGACTTAGAGAAACCTCCTCCTTTTCGATTGTCTCACGGGTAGCCCGTGAAGGACAGAAAGGTACGTCCTTTGGGTTTGTCTATACACTTCAACAACTGGGATATGTTGTTGGGCCCTTGGCTGGCGGAGTGATCATAGTTTACTATGGATGGAGATCTCCATTCCTTGCAACAATACCGATGATCGCTATTGCAATATTTCTCATCCTAACCAAGCTCAACGTGGGCCAGAACACTTCGTCTCAAGTCTCCTTCTCCTTGTCAGAGATGAAGAGAGTCATGACGATAGATAGAAACATAATGGCTCTCACAATCATAGCGATGTGGAGTCAATTTTTCGAGGAGTTCTCGAATCCGTTCTTCACAATATTTCTCGAAAATGAGTTTCAAGCCGCGCCATACGTGTTAGGGCTTTGTTTCACAGCCATGTCTGTTGCCACACTTCTATTCAGCATTCCAGGAGGCCTCTCCACGGATGTGACTGGAAAGGTGAAGCCATTCATCATGGCCGGCGCGATTGTAATGGCCGTAAGCTTTGCCCTCGTGGCTTTTGCCTTTGACCCGATGATGTTCGTGGCATCCTATTTCTTTGCTGGAATATCATTCGCCATCGCGAATACTGCGATTCCATCCTATTTTGCTAATGTTCCCGGGCAAGGAATGAGTACTGCCTATGGAATACGTCTAGGAGCGATGTATCTAGCTGGCATGTTCGCTCCCCCAATCGCCGGATGGATGATTCAAACCTACCAATCGATCCGTTTACCTTTCATGGTAAGCCTATTGGGGTGCGTGATCCAGACCGGGCTAATACTGCTCTTCTTCAAAGAAGTTAGACGGAATTCCTAGAAGCGGTGCGTAATGGAAACCAGCTGACTGTTCACCTGACTACTGCATGAATCTTCTACGCATCGCGGATCTTTCAGCTTCCATTATCAACTCATACAATCGATCCGAAACCTTGTTCTGCTTCCGTAGAACGTCTCTAGCATCATCAACTCTAATCCTCCGTCCGGCAAAGACATGCGCTGCGGCAACACCATACATCTGATAGAGCGTTGCACTTTCCTTAGCTTCCTCAAGAAGGATTTTTTCGCTTTCCGCCAACGCCTTGCCTTTCTTGTCTAATATTTTCGCAAAATCTTCTTTTGAACAGTCCAGTATTCCAATCAGTCTAGATCCACATTTTGGACATTGAGTCTTTTCGTTTACCCATTTTATTGTGATCATCTCCACGTATTTCCAGCAAGATGTGCAAACCAGCGTTCTGGCTTCGCTGAGTATTCTAGCCCTAGTTGATTGTAGTAGGATTCTCTTCATCTTGTCTGGAGGAATCAGATCGGTTTTCTGGCTTATCCTTTCAAGTCCAATTCTTGCTATGGGAGTCGCTTCAGTAGTCTGGGCCAGCCCTATCACAGATATTTGACTGTTCTCGATTTGTCGTATCACTTGCTTGGTGTTCTCGATGTCCAGATCTTTTTCCATGGTTTCTTTGATTGCCTCATCGAAAACGACGGAGCCTTCGAAGCTTTTCATAAGCTGAGACAGCGCAACACGACTTATGTCAATCCATCTTGAGATCGCTCCGAATCTTCTCGCAACATGAACCATTCTTCTCTTGAACAACCCCGTCTTCACAGATGCTTCTCTGATAACTCTGTCAGTGTTCTTCTCAGATAGCTTTCTCATCAGATTCACTATCTCGTGGCTTCGAACCGAGCCTCGAGTATGAATGACAATTCTATACGCATCCTGTTGGATTCCCACAGTTTGACCCGTCTCCTCTGAAAGAATATGACCCATGATTCTGGCGAGGGTTCTGTTTACCAATGTGCCGAAATGTGCAGTAAGTACCACATAGTCCTCCCAATCTTCCACGACGATCGACTGATCAGTGGGGATAGGGATACCACTCTCAGCCTGTTCGAATGTTTCAGAGAGGGCTTTTCTCAGAGTCTCCGGCTTGGCCGGGTATTTCTCAGCCAGCTCTTCAGTAACCTTTCTCTCGTTTCTCAACTGAAGATACTTCTTTGCAGCGTATCCTCTGATTGAGCCTACTTCTCGAGCGACCTCATAAGGAACTGGAATCTCTTCTCCGACCCAGCTTGGAATTGCACCGGTCGGATCGGAAGTTGGTCGCACAAAGATCTTGTCGCCTCTGATACTCGACATGCGCCAGGCGCTGCCACGGACTATGAACTTGGTTCCAGGTGAACCGTATTCGGCTACAAAGGCTTCATCAAGAACACCGACAGGCGCATCCTTGGTCTGATCTATTATCAGATACTGCTTCTCGTCCGGTATCATCGACAGCTTTCCAAAATAGTACTGGTAGATTGCTTTCAGTCTGCGCGGTCTGAGAATGATTCGATCTTCAAACGACGCCCATGTTAGACGAGGGTATCGGCCGTGCATGTACGTAAGGACAGAAACCAAATCTTGTTCCGACAAGTCTCTGTACGAATACGTGTTTCTGAACATCGAGAGAAGTTCGTCGAAACTCCATCGGCTTCGCTGAATCAGTAGACCAACAAGTTGATGACATAACACGTCGAAAGGTTTCTCTGGTACAGCTACGGGCTCAAGATCCTCTTGAGAAGCTCTCCTAGCAATAACGACCGCCTCAAGTGCGTCATCAGAATCCAACGCTACAATTACGCCGTTGGCAACTCTTCCGACGCTGTGCCCACTTCTTCCCACACGCTGAATCAGCCGTGTAACCTGTCTGGGGCTCATGTACTGGATTACGAGGTCGATACGACCGATGTCCAGTCCAAGTTCTAGACTGGATGTGCAAACCAACCCTTTCAGTTTACCTTCCTTCAAGCCTTTCTCCGCCACAAGTCTCGACGGCTTCGCCAGAGATCCATGGTGAATGGACACTGGAAAATTAAGGTCCCAGACTTTGAACCGGCTGGCCAAGACCTCTGCAACTGCTCGAGTATTTGTGAACAGCAGAACTGAGCGATGCCCACGTATCAGCCTTCGCATCTGCCTTAGTCTAGAGGCAACTTCCGGATGAGTGTAGAGACGCCTTGAAAGTTCAACGTCCCTTGCCGTTGGGCTCGGAAGAATAATTTCGAGTTTGGTCTTCCTTCCGAAAGGAACCCTGACTATTTCCGCCCCTCGGTTTGGTCCGACCAGAAACTTCGCAACAACTTCAGGGGTTCCAATAGTGGCCGACAGACCCACCATCTGGAAATCTTTCGCCGTAATCCATCTGAGTCTTTCAAGCGCAAGAGAGAGTTGGCTACCCCGTTTGTCCTCGGCCAGTTCATGTATCTCGTCTATGACGACGAACTGGACCTCTCCCAGATGACGCTTCATCAATCTCCCGGGAAGAATAGCTTGAAGCGTTTCTGGAGTTGTAATCATCATGTCTGGTGGATTCTGCGCTTGTCTGCCTCGTTCACGGGTCTCAGTGTCTCCATGCCTAACTGATACGGTAACGTCAAGTCGGCTACACCACCATTCGAGCCGATCGAGCAGGTCTCTATTCAGTGCCCTCAGAGGAGTAATGTACAGTATCTTTATCCCTCGTTTCCCTTCACGAGACGTTATGAACCTACTTAGGATTGGAAGAATCGCTGATTCTGTCTTTCCAGTAGCAGTGGGCGCGATCACGAGGACGTTCTTGCCTTCTAGAATAAGAGGAATGGCCTGAGCCTGTATCTCTGTAGGAATCGAGAATCCGCGCTCTCCAATAGCCTTTCGAAGGGGTTTTGCGAGCAACCTAAACATGTTAGTCGATGATTTTGGCACTTGATTGGCCTGCAGCGTAATACAAATTCATGTGGAATAAAAAGTTGAGAGCGCCAAACTTGAAGTTCAAATATAGCGAAGACGTTTACCGATGATTAAGTATAGTGGTACTACTGGAGATAGGGTGACTTGAGTAAGGACCTAGACAAGGAGTGGAGAGAACGATTCGTCAGAAGTCACCTTGATCTAGTTGTCCTTCGACTTCTCAAAGACAAACCGAAATGGGGCTATGAGATAAACATAGGAATTCGAGATAGATTCAATGTGTACCTCAGCGCTGGAACTCTATATCCACTCCTCCACAGCCTCCAAGACAAGGGGTACGTGGAAGGTTCGATAGAACCAGGAGCCCGTGTTCGTAGAATCTACAAGATTACTCCAAGAGGAGAACGTTTTCTCTTGGCTGGAGAAAGAGTACTCCAGGACATCCTCAGGAGTCAGAGTCTGGGATAGACGAACGCTTCCCGAGTGAGGCAGAGACTCTGCCTGCATGGCAAGGTTGATTAGCACGATACGTGGTCAAGTCTGCGTTTCACATTCGGTGAACCTATTTGAAATCCCTTGAAATCCTGAAGAAGAACGAGATACTGAAGACGACGATCGTTCTCATAGCATTGTTCCTAGTTGTTCAGGGAGGATGGTATTCTTTCAAATTCATAATGCACAGTGAAGTCCCCATGGCCTACGTTCCATCAGGCAGTATGGAACCCAATCTTAAGGTGGGAGACCTAGTAATAATCCAAGGTGTCGATCCAAATACGATAACTGAAGGTACAATCATAGTTTTCTACGTGTCAGGTCACTATGGAGAAGACAGTTATAGAATCGTTCACAGAGTCATCAAGGTCGTTCAAATCGATAACCAGCCTGCGTTTGAGACAAAAGGTGACAACAATCCCGCATCGGACTACTATCGATGGGGATACATACCAGCAGACCACGTGGTTGGAAGAGTCGTTGGACGTATTCCATACCTCGGCCTAGTAGCTATGAAAATGAGGGAGCCATTGGGCATCACATTAATTGTCGCGCTAATCATTGCACTTTTTGCAGTTGAGTATTCCGACAGAAAACGAAAGAAAGGACCGACTCCGCATTCTGCCAGTTCAGATGTTGTTGAACCTCGAACAGTAGCTTCGGCTCAATCGAGAATTCACATGTTTTAAGTGCCTTTATATAGCTCGGCTGCGAGCGTTGACGTATCTTATATAGGCAGTGAAGCCGTCCCTTGTCCAAAAGAAAGACCTTTATCAATATTGAAAACGTGGTCGCGTCCGCGACGCTCAAACAGAACATAGATCTCAATTCAATCGTCAGGGTCTTCCCAGGCGTCGAATACAGACCAGAACAGTTTCCAGGGTTGGTGTATAGGCTGAAGAAGCCTAAGACAGCGACACTGATCTTCAGCTCAGGCAAGATGGTTTGCACTGGAGCAAAATCCGAGAAACAAGCAAGAAAAGCAGTTATGAAAGTTGTTGATGAACTGAAGCGAGACGGCATCGTCATAGTGGGAAAACCTGAGATACAGATACAGAACATTGTAGCCTCCGCAGGATTGGGAGGCACGATAGACCTCGAGAAATCCACGTACTCACTAAGACGAACTATGTACGAACCTGAACAGTTCCCGGGACTGATCTATAGGATGGACGAACCGAAAGTTGTGATTCTTCTCTTCGCAAGTGGAAAACTCGTCTGCACAGGAGCTAAGAAAGAGATTGAGGTTCATAAGGCGGTCGCAAAACTCGAAGAGACACTTGAGGAGAAGGGACTGATCCACTATGATTAGCATTGAAAATAGCTGATAGGCATCAGCCTTCCACGATTTTCAGTTTTTCTTTTCTTGAAGTTCATCTGGATTTGATTGCAGATCAGTTCTTGCGCAGTGTTGTACTTTCACTTACCTCTTTTACTTAAGTGCCGATCCAACCTACTTAGTCAAGAAATCTTCGACTAACTACCAAATGTTTCCTCTATGGAGTGGATGCACTTTGTGTGGCGTTGGATGCGAGGTTTGCGAAGAGATCTTATCCAAGTTGAGTGAGCCATCATGGTTCTGCAGAATCTCTCGTCAAGTAGAATGGGATCGTAGAGTTGTGAGAAGGCATCTAACGAACCTGATAGAATCTGGTAAGGTTCGGGTTAGGAACATGGGCACAATCAAACTCTACGAGAGAAAATGAGAATTACAAAAAGCTGAACGTGATAGCAAGTCTCCATACGGCTCTATCCGCTAGTCAGCAGGTTCAGCTCACGATTCGGTTTCGGGGGCTTTGCCGCTTTGTGATTAGCGACTTCCATCGGTTCTGCCTAAGCTGAAGGCCCATGATAGGCGTCTAGCCGTTACGAAACCAGATACCATGTCAATCTCATCTTGACTTTACCACACCCCTTATCTCAAACTCATACCACACCACACCCCAAACCACAAGTCCGTTCATTTTGGTGTCAATACACAGTCTGCACTGGAACCAAGAAAGAAGTCCATCGAGCCGTCGCAAAACTCGAAGAGACTCATAGAGAAATGGCTTATCCACTACGACTAAGCGACAACTCGCTTTTGAAGCAACTCAGTCTGGATGCTCGTTATCGAAGCATCCTGAATTTGCTGACGCTATCTTGTAGATCCGGTTGAAGGAGCGCGTATTTTCAGTTACCTCTTTCAGTTAAGTGCGAACTCAAAACAGTCTATTTTCGGCGATGGGTCTTGTGCGGCGTTGTATGCGAAGTATGTGAAGAGAACATCTCCAGCTTGGACGAGCCCTGTGGGTTTTGCAGAATCTCATGTCAAATCGGGCTGGATCGTAGATTAGTTAGAAGACGTCTGACAAGTCCAGTAAAGATTGGAAGATTCCGTATTAGAAACTTGGGCACAATGAAATTGTACGAGAAGACATAAGGAAGACTAAGAGAGACTCGCAATCATAGTCATTGACCGAGGGTAGATCTACGAGATCCGCCTTTCAGAAGCTGCCAGCTAGAACACCCTAGGTAAACAAATG
>CAZJUU010000022.1:0-12553 GCA_964549295.1 uncultured Candidatus Bathyarchaeia archaeon | reverse complement strand
TTTCAGAAGGGAAGAGAGGTCGCATATGAAGCAGACTGCGATACCGCATGCCTCGTTGAGATGGATGAAGAGCCTCCACACAATCTGAATGATGAGGCAATTGACGTAGTTCTCATGATCGGTCTCTTGATGAATCTGAAACCTGTTGATGAAATTCATGTGATGAGAAAAGTTGTGATCGATGGGTCAAACACGACTGGATTTCAACGTACTGCCGCAATAGGGTTAGATGGATTTCTTGAGATATCTGGAAAGAAAGTCCCAGTTCAACACATCAGTCTTGAGGAAGATGCTGCGAGGAAGACTGGTGAAGCTGGAATGACTGTCAACTATCGAATTGACAGGCTCGGCATCCCGCTCGTGGAAGTTGCTACAGGGCCAGTTATCAATTCGCCAGGGGAAGCGGAGGAAACCGCTTTCGCAATTGGGAGACTGCTCAAGGCAACGGGAAAGGTGAAACGAGGTCTTGGAACTATTCGTCAGGACCTGAACATATCAACTCGACAGGGCGCCCTCGTGGAAGTCAAGGGAGTGCAGAAACTCTATCTGATTTCACGTGTCGTTGAACTCGAAGTAAAGAGGCAGCATGAACTCATCAGGATAAGAGATGAACTTGTAGGCAGAGGATTGAATGAAGAAGACATTCCTGAATATTCCGTCGACGTGACCGACATATTCTCGAAGACACAATGCAAAGTCATCAAGACCCCCCTATCCCGGGGAGGGGTCGTAAATGCTATCAAACTACCCAAGTTCTCAGGGTTGCTGAAACGGGAACTTATGCCCGGCGTGAGGTTGGGAAGCGAGCTCTCTCGCCGAGCCATATTTGCAGGAAAGGTAGGCGGAATATTCCATTCAGATGAGTTACCAGCCTATGGAATAACACGGGAAGAGTTGGACGCAACTCGAAAACGTGTGAATGCTCAGGATCTTGACGCAGTCGTATTGGTCGCCGACCAGTTCGAAAACGTCAAGGACGCCTTGAAGGCAGTCGCTGACCGTGCGAAGAAGGCTCTCAGAGGTGTACCTGATGAGACTCGAGCTGCGAACCCGGATGGAACAACTAGCTACATGCGTCCTCGCCCAGGAGCAGCGCGAATGTATCCTGAAACTGATGTACCCCCGATCGCTCTATCTGCGGAAAGAATCGCGAGAATCAAGGCAAATCTCCCTCCACCCCCAGATGTAGTCATGAAAAGACTGGCGGAGAGCTACGCCCTGAACCAGAAACTTGCCAGTCAACTTCTCGACTCTGATTATATGGAGCTATTTGAGAGGGTCGCATCGAAAACAAAGATTCGACCCTCATTCGTTGCCACAGTGCTCACTGAGATATTCAAGAGTCTCGAAAGAGATGGCGTGCCCATGGAAAACCTAAGTCTAGAGCAAATCGAACAAGTCTTCAGTCTAATCGATGCTGGTGAGACAGCTAAGGAATCTATTCAGGACATTGTGACATGGATTGCCAACAACCCTGGAAAGACTCCGAATGAGGCCGTTCAGAAGCTTGGGCTTAGAATGCTTTCCGACTCGGAGTTGTCGTCGATCGTGGACAGGATGCTATCTGAGAACGCAGGTCTTCTGAAAGAACAGGGTGAAAGAGCAGCGGGCAAGTTGATGGGACTTGTTATGACGCAAGTTCGAGGCAGGGCAGATGCCAAACGGGTTTCAACTTTGCTGAAAGAGAAGATCAAGCTGATCAAATAGACAATACATCGGAACGCGATATGAAAGATGAAAAACGGAAAGAGCTCTAGTACCCTTCTATCCAGAGCTCCTCGTCCTTCATCGCGTTGTACCCGCAAGCCTGCAAGCGTTCAAAATCGTGGGTCAAGAAGGGGAGAAGCGCATCTTCCTTTCCCGCGTAGACAAGACCGCTCCCGCATAGGCTGCACGCCTTGGTTTCAGCAGAAGCAACTACTCTGGGCATGTACGAGTAGTTCGTTAGCACAGCAACTCCCAAAGCATCAGGATGTGCCGGGTAATTCAAACAACTGAACAGAAGCCAAACATTCCATCGATCTTCTTGCAATCAAGTTCCTCCAATAGAGCAGGTGAATATATGGTTGGAAATGAGCGTATAATTCTTGCGGAATTCTTCATGGGCTGCAAAGCGTCATAATCATCATTTCATGTGAATCCACGTAGATTCGCGACCAGATGACTCGTCATGGGAGACCCCTTTGAAGGAACCCTATGGGCGCAAAAGGTTAATGATAGTTCGATTGAAGACTACCAAGATTCGAAAAAGGCGCGTTATGGATCATTCTGGTGAAATACAGGTTGGATGCGGCAAAACGAGTCGAGGTTCCAAGTTCTCCAACAGTTGCCATGGTAGCCAAAGTGAAGGAGTTGAAGCGCAAGGGGGTCGATGTCATAAGCCTCGGCGCCGGAGAGCCAGGCTTTGTTACACCCGAACATATACGTGAATATGCAAAGAAGGCTCTCGATGAAGGAAACACATTCTACTCAGACAGCGCTGGCCTCTTTGAACTGAGAACAGCCATAGCCCAGAAAGTCAAAAGAGACAACGGAATCGAAGCCGACCCAGATTCCGAGGTTCTAGTCACTGTGGGCGGCAAAGAGGCAATATTCGCCACGATTATGGCGATGATCAACCCTGGGGACGAGGTGATACTCTCCGATCCCTGTTGGGTCACCTACGAACCCTGCGTGACCTTCGCAGGTGGAGTGCCAGTCAAAATTCCGTTGTACGAAGACAAGGAGTATAGAATCAATATCACGGATTTGAGAAAGTCGATTACGCCAAGAACTAAAATGGTCATTGCGAACTCGCCGAACAATCCAACCGGAGCCATACTTGAGAGATCAGACCTTGAGGAAATCGCTGATGTCGCGGTTGAGAATGATCTGCTTGTTCTCTCTGATGAACTGTACGAGCACCTAGTATACGATGGAACGAAGCACTACAGTATCGCATCATTCCCCGAGATGAAGGATAGAACTGTGACAGTCAACGGATTCTCCAAAGCTTTCGCTATGACTGGCTGGAGACTTGGATACATGATTGCGGACAGGCAGATAGTGAAACGTGCTAAGGTGATTCACGAACATTCTGTAACGGCTCCCTCTACGTTCGCTCAGAAAGCCGCAGCCTTCGCCATGCAAGATGAACGATCATGGAAGTTTGTGAAGGAAATGAACAATCAATATGAGCGAAGAAGAGACATAGTCATGGAGAATTTGGCCAAGATCGAGGGCGTCTCATGTGTCAAACCGCGAGGAGCATTCTATGCTTTCCCGAATATCTCGTCTGTGGGGAAATCATCTGTTGCTATGAGCGAACTTCTCCTTGAAAAAGCGAGGGTTGCAACAATTCCTGGAATTGGATTTGGAAAACGTGGAGAAGGCCATGTTCGACTTACTTTCACGAATCCAGAACACGAATTAAGAGAGGCGCTCAGTCGGATAAAGGATACAATCGATTCCTTGCAGACTGGTTGACGATCATACGGCCTGGGTTGCGTGTTTCACATACCACGTTCTCCTCGAACTAGGACCCATTGTCATGACAGCTGGGTTTGTTCGACGAGTCGGTTGAATAATGAGCGGTCATTGATCGTAAAAACCTTTAAGAACGCTCCAAATGACCTTCATGCCTGATTCAAATGACCTACCTAATTCTAGCTGTATTGTCAATGCTCTTGCTTGGAATTGAACTTTCGCTCTCGAGAATTGCCATCGGAAATATTCCGCCTGTGAGCATCGCACTTCTGCGATGCATTATCGCTTCTGTCATCATAGGTGTCTACATGGCATATCAGAAGATTCCAGTGGTCGCCTCCAGACTCTCAGTCTACGCTTGCTTGGCAGGGATCTTCTTGGGACTTGGATTCATCGTATATTTCAACGCTCTTGCAAGAGGTCCAGTGTCGATTGTCGCGCCCATAATGGGGCTATGCGTCTTCCTACCTGCCATAGTTGGAATAGTTGCATTGCACGAACCCTTCACTGTTTCGAAGGCAACAGGTTTGGCACTGGCGGGCCTAGCAATCATTCTGTTGAGTCGATAGTTGCCTCCCACAGAATCACCATTTCGAGGTAGCGATGATGGCAGAAAACTCCCGCAATTCAAAATGAAAGATAAGAGTACATGTTGTGAAAAAGATGATATTAGAAATTCTGGGTGAAGGCTTTGCCAATCTGTCCGAGCTGCGGTAAGCTCATAGCTGAACGAAGATTTCGACGTCACAGAAGTCGCTGTGGAAAAAAGCCTGTAGCAAGGAGAGTCATTACGCAAGACAATGTAGTTCCTGCTGCACTCTAATCACGACCACAAGAAAAAATGTGGATCTGTCAAACAGTAACCGCATGAGAATATGCGTAGTCCTTGTCACTGTTTGACTATGGTGCCGCTTTTCATCATATATATGCCTACTCCAAGAAAGACCAGTGACGCGAGCAGTCTGACTATACCCATTCCGACTAGCAATGCGCCCCAGCGTGCTGCACGAGCCATGTGAGGAATCAGAGCCGCTGGCAATGCCATGACGGCAAATCCATGGATTAGGCCAATGATCGAAAGAGCTACGATTACCAGTCCCGCCCAGTAGACCCATGTTTTCTCAGCCAATTTTTCACCTCCAACAGACATCGATTTCAAAAATAGTTCAGTTAGAGTCTTAAAAGGCGGGCGCATCTTTGGTATGCATCAATGATGAACCCGGAAACGATTCAAGATCATTGTTGGAGCGACGTCTCGGAAGTATTCTAGAATGAACAAGAAACCTCGGAAGAGTTCGGTACAGATACGATTCGAAGTACTGGAGTACCTGTACTACAATCCGGGGCCGCATCTTCGAACCTATCTTTGGAGAAAAGCAACCGATCTCTCCTATGACGATTTTCTAAAGTATCTGGGTGAAATGAAGATTAGGAATCTAATCGTAGAAGAGAATGGTGACTGTAGGCTGACGCAGGAAGGTAGAGATGTCTATGTTCGGTTGAGAGATGCCCTGAAGACGATATTGTGAGCTTTCAGATTCACCTGTGATGCATCTCTCTTTTATATCGGGCCAAGTTGAGGATCTCTATGCCAAGCGGGGATGAAGACACGACTCTGAACAAACCTGAGTCGGAATATCCTGTGAAATCAATTCACAGTTTCCTTGTTGACGTACAGAAGGAATTGGAGAGACTTCGAGTCGCATCCGTGATCGGCGTGGTAGCCTGCTTTCTCATACTACTGTCATTGATTCGTTTTGCATTGCGATTGATGGAATTTGGCGGAATGTTCCCTCACGCGCAAATGGGCATGAGGATAGATACGGTACTATTGGCTTTGGCAACATTATCTTTGATCTACTCGGTGTACGCTCTCTACGGTCAGAGCAGGTTCTTCAAGAAATGGGGTAGAAAATTTGAGTTGCTCGAAGGCGTTGAAAGGAGACTCATGAAAGATGAGCAATAGGTCGATCTCGATGTGTTCAAGAAACTAGGTTGGAGAGATGAATAATATGAGTATGCCTGAAAGCGGCAGGAACAGAACAAGAAACGCGATACTCGCATTTAGTCTAGTCATCAATATCGTGCTTGCAAGCTCCGTGGTCTATCTTGTCTATCAGAACTCGATTCTGACAGGTAGAGTTTCGGAACTCGACAGGAAAACGATGGAGCTGAACGAGGAGTTCTACTCGCTTCAACAGAAAAACGAGCTAGCGCAGTACCAGCTTCAGTACTATAGATCATGGGCAGAGAGATATTGGAACACAACTGGATACAACTTCACCACGTCCGAGGTGATTGGAAGATCCTCTATCAACATTGTTGCCGTAGGCGAGGTTCAGACAAGCACATTTGAGACATCCTACGTTGGCATTGTGATGACGGCTGAGGTCGAAATCAGACGAGGCGAAGGAAGACTTCTGATAAACACGCAACCGAAGATCGGTATTGATCTTCAAGCAAGCGGCGAAACTGCTAAGACGGTCGTTGAGAAACTGACGGGAGCATCATTCCAGAATCTTGACGTTATTCTAACGGTGAAGGCAGAGTCTGAGGTTGGGGTAGTTGATGGTCCGAGCGCAGGAGCCGCCATCACGATATGCATGATCGCAGCCCTGCAGAACCGAGCTACTAACCTCTCCATATTCATCACTGGAACGGTTGATCCTGATGGAACCGTTGGAAAGGTTGGTGGAATACCGTACAAGGCATTAGCTGCTGCGAAGAAAGGTGCAACAGTATTCTTGGTTCCACCTGGACAGATGGAGTTCGTTACAATGATTGCGAAAGAGGAGAGTCCACTTCCAGGGTTAACGATTGTGAGGTACGAGCAGGTTCAGATAAATGTGCAACAGTTTCTGACCGAGCAGGGCTACAATGTTCATGTGGCTGAAGCAAGCACGATAATGGAAGCTTACAGCCAGTTTGTCGGCGAGTGATGTGAGCTGATTCATTTCTACGTGGTTGTTTGATCGAATCTGCGATCCTGTTGACAACTTTTCGTCAATGAAAAGAAATAAAAGACAGTGATGCCTGTCCATTTAGAACAATTATCGCTTGATACCTAATCCCGATTCGGACTCGAAGTTTTCTGGAGGACATTGCATATGTCAAGCCAACCTAAACCTTGTCGTGCCAATTGTGAGTTCTTTAGGTGTAGCCAACGCTCTCTCAGATTCAAAGGTAATGCTGCTTGGTGCGGATTCGCGGATGATGAATGCGAAATATCCTCTTGTAAGTATTCACAGTGTGTCAGGTCGAGACTTCTTCCAAAAGGGATCTGTGGATTCACTGTACCAACCAAGAGTGTTGAAGTTGAGCCAAAAGAGCTCACTGAGCCGATTAAGGTTCCCCCGAAGTTGATGCAGAAGATTAAGGAAAGAGAGCTCTTCTAGGGGTTCACTTCGATGAAACCTTGTCAAGTGTAAAGTTACGTCGGTGAATTATTCGCCATGGAATCTTCAAAGTGTTTTTTAGGTGCTGGCTCTGTAGGTGTCTAAGGTGTGGCTTGACCTGAATGTTGGTCACCCACACAAGTTCAGGTGGTTGAGACTTTGGTTATGAAAGTTAGCCCTAAAGATCAGTTCAAACCAAAAGGGTTGAAGGGTATCTCGGACCAACAGATTGAGTTCCATTTTGAGACGCATTACAAAGGCTACGTTGCAAAAATGAATGAGATACTTGAGAAACTGGAGACTGTAGACCGCAGCAAAGCAAATCAGAACTTCAGCGATTACAGAGCGTTGAAGGTTGAAGAGAGCTTCAACTGGATGGGTGTCGTACTTCACGAACTCTACTTTGAGAACATCAAAGATGGTGCTGGAACCAGTCCCGGAGCCAAGTTGAATCAGATCATCAAAGATAACTTCGGGTCATTTGACAAATGGAAAGAGGATTTCAAGGCGTGCGGAATAGCGCTTAGAGGATGGGCTGTGCTTGTCTATGACTTGTCAAGCAGAAGGCTCGTCAACAACGGATTGGACGCCCATAATGTCTACGGGTTCCTTAACTCCATTCCCTTGCTGGTCTTGGATGTGTATGAGCACGCATACTACACAGATCAAGGACCAAAAAGGCCTCCATACATAGACAGGTTCTTCGAGAACGTCAACTGGAGTGTCGTAAATAGAAGGTTGGACGCGGCTCTGAAAGTGTCCGGCAGCTAAGCGTTGTTACCAAACTGAAACCGATCGGAGTCGCCTTGCTTAAGAACATGAAATGATCGGAATAACTCTGTTCCATGATGCGTTAGCAACAAGGAAATCATGTAAGGCAAACATCGCTCTCCTTTGGAGAGCTATCCTCTCTTTCTTCTACGGAGTCTTCTTTTCCTTTGGAAGCTCTAGGCCTCCAAGCATGAGCAGAACCACTAAGATTCCAACGATCAAAACGGCGAAACTTATTCCTCTCGAGAAAACCCAACCCAGACGGGTTTCATCGATAAGGAGCCAAGAAACATATGCAGAGCCTACTGTAATCAGTCCTGCAAATAATGCGCCTAATAGTCCAACGATTGAACTGGAGCGCTTTGCTTGCATCAGATGTTCACCAGTAGAACCTCATGGGTTTTGAATGCAACTCTTAAGACTTTTCCTTAGAGCCTTTCTTTGCAAAGGTGATGTAACCAGTATGCCCTACCATGAATGTGACGGGTCTGGTTTTCCCCTTTTCGACCCGAATCTCTCTCAACAAGCATTCAATGGTCTCCACGTTAAGAAAGCCTACTCGCTTCAGAGCCTCAACAGTCTTCTCGACTTGATTGAAGGTCGGGCTGAACGATGCTACAGGTGCTCCCCCTTTCAGACACTTGTAGGCTTTTGAAACAATTTTCCATGGGTCTCCCAGATCTATGACGACTGCGTCTACGTCTTTTTCCTGGAATCCCTTCTTGGCGTCAGCAGTCTTGATCGTCACGTAGTCTAATACTCCAGCTTTCTTCAGATTTCTGGAGGCAATACTCACGAATTCCGGCCTGATCTCGTAGGAGTATACATGTCCATCTGGTCTGACAGCGTTTGCCATTGCTAGAGTCAATGCTCCACTTCCTGTTCCCGTCTCTACGACGATGCTTCCGGGTCCAAGTCCAAGCTTCAAGAGTATTATGCCCACGTCCTTCGGGTACACTATTTGAGTCGGTCTTTCAACACTCATTATGAAATCATAGGTTGTTGGCTTGAGAGCCCAAAAGCTATGGTTCAAGCTGCTTCTGACAACGGTTCCAAAAGGCTTTCCTACAATTGAGGACATCTTCACAACTCCTTTATGTGTGTGGAACTCTTTTTGGTTTGTGGCCTTCACAAGCCACTTTCGACGTTCATCAAAGTAGAGGAGAACGTAGTCCCCTTCAACTACAAGATTTGACATTACAAGTCATTTTCCTTTCTTGTTTCCGCTTCATCTACATCGTATTTGGATGGAGCAAGAAGACTGATCTATGCTTATATATGTAGGCTGAGGATTAGAGCGCGACGCGTATGTCACATTCACAGAAAGAAACGAAGGTTGTCATGGTTAGACACAAACACTGCACGGTCTGCGGCCTGCCCGTCAACGTCAACAAGACCTACTGTAGCTCCGAATGTGAAACCAATAGCAAGAAGATGAATCGAAGAAGGACGTACACTCTAATCGCTATGACCGCGATCTTTCCACTGTTCATTTTGGTTATGTATCTGCTTCCACTCCTAAGCAGGTAGCTGTTAGCCTTCCAGTATGCCATGACATGTTTTCTGGTGAAGCTTCAAGCAACGGGTTACACGAGTCTTCCTTTGTGGAGTAGAAACTCTTAGACACGTGCTTGTAAAGAATGCATCAGTCGCTAGTTGATTTCTTAATCATTCGAGTTAGACGACAGCTTGTGGAGAAAATAACACAAACGTGAGAATCATCGACCGTAAATGGTCTGAGACCTTGTGGAAAATTTTCAAACTCCATTATACCAAAGGTGAGGGGAGCCTTAACGAGAAGGAGCTTAATCATTGCAGAGCAAGAATTTTCGCGTATCCTTTCTCGATAGATGGAGGATGCAGAAGGCAGTTGCCAAATTTGGTTCAGCCTTGTGGATGATTCCGCTAGTTTCCTTTCTCGTTGCATGGGAGTTTTCCGCTAGAATCGGTATGCTTCCGGCTGAGAGAGTTCCGGCTCTTACAACGGTCATCGAGACAATGTACAAGTGCTTTATGTTGCCGAACTTCACTTTCAGGGTTCTAACGAGTTTTTTCAACCTCTCGTTGGGCATAGTATCAGCGCTTTTCTTGGCTTTGCCTCTCTCTTTGATCACTGGTCTTCGGAATAGCATCGACCTGACTTTGACACCAATAATCATGTTGGTCGGTGCACTGCCTGACCTTGCTCTTTTGCCTCTAGTTGTGATGTGGTTTGGTCCGGGAAACGCTGCGGCGGTAATGATGGCTGCGATATGCGCTTTCTTTCCAATCTACTTCACGGTAAGAGAAGGAGCAAAGAGCATTCCAAGAGATTATTTCCACGTTGCGAACGTCTTCAGAGCGGGTAGACTCAGGACAACCTCGAAAGTAATACTGCCCGCAGTGTTTCCAAATATGGTAACTGGGCTTAGGCTCTCCTTTGACTTTGTATGGGAAGTCATACTGGCGATTGAGATCATCGCGAGCGTGACTGGAATAGGCACATTCATAGAATCATCTGTATCCGATGGAACAGTTGAGTATGCTTTTGCGGGGATTCTTTCAGTGGGTCTAATCGCACTCTCGGTGGATAGGCTTCTTTTCAGAACTTTGGAGAATAGGATAGCGAGGTGGAGAGAATGAGTGCGCAAATGGAAGTTATTGAGATCACGAAAGCCTATTCAAACTTAGACAAGGCTGTTCCCGCGCTTCAAGACATCACGTTTGGCGTTGATCGAGGCGAGTTCGTCTGTATCGTGGGTCCTAGTGGATGTGGAAAATCAACTCTTCTGAAAATCATAGCTGGACTTGAAAGACCCACTTCAGGTGAGGTCAAGTTCGAGGGAACACAACTGCTGAATCCGCACAGGAAGATTAGCATGGTGTTCCAATCATTCGCTCTTTTCCCGTGGCGAACAATACTGGGGAATGTCGAGTATGGCCTGGAGATGCAGGGTTCCTCTCAAGATGAACGAAGGAGCATAGCCTTGGAATGTCTTGAAATGGTTGGACTGAGCGGATGCGAGAACATGTATCCTAAACAGTTGTCAGGAGGAATGAGACAGAGAGTGGGAATCGCGAGGGCTCTGGCAGTAGATCCCGAGATAATCCTAATGGATGAGGCCTTCAGCGCGATTGACGAGTTTACCGCTGAAGCATTGCGGGAAGAAGTTGCAGAAATCCATGTTGAGACGAACAAGACATTTCTATTGGTTACACACAACCTTCCAGAGGCTATCGAACTGGCCGATAAGATAGTGGTGCTAAGCGCGAGACCAGGCCGAGTGAAAAGCATTCTGGACGTTGAATTACACAGGCCGCGGGACAAAGCTTCTTCAGACTTTGTTCAGATTCACAAGGATATCTTCCACTTGCTTAAGGAGGAGTTGGAGAGCAGTATAGTGAGGCACAAGATAAGGTGCATCCACGAGTTTCAGAAGCTACATGATATGGAAAGCAGGTAGAGGTTTCCTTTTCGGAGTTATGCCCCAAGTTCCCTATCGAGCCTCTCCTTCAGTGAGGAGTACTGCCTGAACCTCTCACTCCATCCCCTGAGGAAACTGAACTCCTTCACACCGACCAGCAACCATAGAGTAGATACGAAGACGTTTGCCACAAGAAAGAACAGAACAAGTATTCCCGAGAAGTAGCTAAGCCTGAATAATGCGAGCATTATTTTTGGATGGAGCAGGATGAAGAACGCGAAGAAAAGTGATAGCGGCGCTATCACCAGCGAAGATAGCATCAATATGCTAAACCATGCTCTTTGAGCGTTAACATGGTAGATCAAATCGTCCAAAATCTCGAGAAGTCCCAATCTCCGTTGGTTCTCGGGTTTCGATTCATTTGTCATTGTTCTCTCGACCGTCCTGGACTTGTAGGTTATAAATCGGTTCCGTAACTTTGTTAACCCGTCTTCTATGTGCGCGAGGAAACATCGACTCATAAGGCAGTAGAATCTTCCTACAGAACCCAATACCATTATCCGTGACTTTGTACTCCGTCACCTTCTTCTTCCCGATGTAAACTTCTGTCTTAGAAATGAGTCCCTTCTGCTCAAGTTCATCCAAGATCTCTTTGTGTTTCTGAAGGTTCAGCCCACAATAGCTCAATAGGGCGGTCTGATTAAACGACCCATACTGAGACAGTTTGAGAATAATGTCCTTGCGTATGTAGACTCTGTCTCTATACTCAGTCGTCGACATGCTTCGAGTATCTCATTTAGACTCGCTTTTAGGTACGATTTCAGATCCGCTATGAAGAAACAGGTGCCAAAATGCAGGATTGGATATGCGGACTGGTGTATCTCTTTCTAATTATTTGATCCTCGCTCCACACTTGGGGCAGAACTTTGCGTGGCTCGGAACTGTTGTCTTGCAGCTCGGGCATTGTGTAGTAGGAACAGATGGTGAAGGTATAGGAGTTGGGATGACCGTAGGATGCTCTGGAACTTTTGGCAGATCAATGGTCTTGTTCAGAAGAACGACATCCTCAATCGATTGTATCTCTGCCCAGGGAATCTGAATGTCCGCGCCGGATTTGGTCGCCACGACCAATGCAAGGTCTAGTTCTCCTACACTGACTGCCAAATCCTTGACGGTTCCAATCAGGGCGCCTTTAACATCAATAGTTTGTTTTCCAACAAAGTTCTGGCTTGGAACATAGGTCTTCTTTTCGGTCTTGCTCAACAGAACCTCTCCCAGTCTACTGTCATTTCTAGCAAACTAATAACGCTTGCCTCACATTCAACTTGCTAAGACGGGCGCCGAGCACATTAATCCAAATGCACATCTCTAAGAATTCAACAGTCAAAATCCGAACGGCCCCAGCAGGAGAAAGATAGACAGTCACAGTGGTCAAGGCAATATGCCTAGCTGATCTACCAAAAGCGAATGTTTCATGATGTTCGAAAACTTGTTTTCTTGTATTTGATGAAAGTCCCG
>CAZJUU010000021.1:0-12617 GCA_964549295.1 uncultured Candidatus Bathyarchaeia archaeon | reverse complement strand
CCGAGTGAGCACAAATGCAACGTACGAGAATGTTATGTCATCTCTCAGTGAGGCATGGGCCATGCTTGACGCGGCTTTTCCCAACGCGACATCTGTCGAGACTCCATCAGACATCATGTTTGAGGACGCAGCGTGGTTTGCTGGAACCGTGTCCCAAGGCGATTCTACATCTGCCACTTTCGTTGTGGATAATCCATCAGATGGCGAACTGAACGTGTCAGTAGAATCCTCTGTCCTCAAACTAATCACAAGCTATAGTTACAGCAACATATCCGATCCATCATTGAAAGGCGTTCCAGTCTACTTCAACCTGACAGAGATAGTCGGACCATTACCAGATGATACGACGCTTATGATAGTGAGACTTGACTATCCGTTTGAATCATTCTACAACGAGACGGTGACGCCATACGGATATCCTTCAAACCTCCTTTACCTGTACGCGTATGATTGGGGAGACATCAATCTGAATGGCAAAGTGGAATGGAACGAAACGGCACTGGTCAACTATGGATACAACTGGGGCAACAGTCAAGAGATCCGAATCGCTCATCCAAATCAGAAGATGAAACATGAGAAAGTGATCGGTGTCTGGGAAGCAACACCACAATACATGCTGAGTTCCGGTCACGAAACCGCCGAGGAAACCTACCTCTATAAGCCAGTCAATTTTACGCTCAACATATACTGCTTCAAAGAAGTTGCCTGGAATTGGATATCAACATCAGTCGAACACATTACCGTTGAACCATTGAGCTCGGTAGGTTTCATAGCCAAACTGGAGGTGCCTGATGAAGCATCGCCAGGAGTCTATGGAGGCTTTCTTCTCGTGGAACGTGAAGACCAACGAACTATCCGTATCCCAGTCTCCGTGAATGTTCCTTTTGAGATATCGACGTTCAACAAACCTGCCAACATAGTCACTTCTGATGCCCCACTGAGTATTCTCTACGACAGCTCTTCTGTGCATGGGGCAACAGACTGGAGGTGGCGGTATGAATCTGGGGACTGGCGGATTATGCAACTAAGCGTGGATGTTCCAAAAT
The DNA here is from genome assembly GCA_964549295.1 of uncultured Candidatus Bathyarchaeia archaeon. GTDB lineage: Archaea > Thermoproteota > Bathyarchaeia > 40CM-2-53-6 > CAVXDP01 > CAVXDP01. Next base: position 11,571 of record CAZJUU010000021.1, on the reverse strand, counting down.
CCAGTCTTCACGACTTAACCGTTCTTAGACTGGAATGGACCAGCCCGAATACAAGCATCGACATCTACGTTCTCGATCCTTCTGGCAACATCACAGCGACGACAACTCCACCTATACAATGGCTTCTAGGCATTCCGAGCAATTGGATTCCTAATACAGGAGTCTTCTATAGATCTCAAAATGCTGGACCACATGCAACGGTGCTTGCAGTTCCAACCAGCAGACCAGGCTGCTATACAGTCATGTTGCACACAACTCTGTTCGAAGGCCGCACTGCTACTGAAGGGCTTGATGGGACTCTGGAGATAACTTCGTTGAAAGTCGAGCCGACCAAGTTTCAGTTACCTGACTTTCTGCCGTACATCGTTGGTTTGATCATTGGAATAGTATTGACAGTCGCCATGGTCGGAATGAGAAGAAAAAGGAGAAGCAACTTGGATTAGAATAAGGGTCAGGGGCGCATTCCCGGCATTCTTCTGTGGAAGCGTCTTCTTCGACCTGTTTCATAAGATTTGAGATTGTATCTTCTAAGTCGGGGCCAACCAGTTTTCGCGTACCTTATCCTCCTAGGATCGCGTCTAATCCAGTTCAGCATGTGAAAGAAGCTCTTGGCTCTCTTCTCATCGCGATCCGATCTGGGTTCGTAACCTAGATTTCTAACCTCGTCCAGATACGCTGTTTCTGTGTAGTGTTGCGCAAGTCCCGTGATTTTCGCAACGTGCACATGATCATCATACTTGGTCTTGAGGTCACGATGCGCCTGTTCAAAGATGTTTCCGCTGCATATGTATATAGGCTCACCATTTTTGACATTGAGTTTGTCCAGCATCTGGAACACGATCCGTGAAGTTTCGTGAAGGTACATCTTGCGTTTGAACATCGGAGGTTGAAAATACCTGACGTCAACCACATCATATGAGAATTCTTCAGTCTCGTTTCTGAACGCACCGACAACGACGCCGAACAATAGATCACCAACTCCAGCATCGTCAATCATAATCGTCATCTAGTTCTCACCGCTTTTCCGAAAGTCTAGTCCAAGTTCAGGATCAGCATGGCAATAGATTTGGTGAATGGAGTGATTCCTCAAGAGTAATCATCATTTGAATGTTCTTTCTAGAATCGTGAACCAAAAGTTCCCAAAACAGTTGTTCTCTTATCAGTAATGTTTCTCTCCGACACTATGATTGATTTGTCATCGAATATGTCGATCAAATTGTACGAATGTCCTAGTCTTCCACGAGTTCTAATGCTTGAAGTTGTACCTGCATTCACGAGGACCGTATCTTGAACCTGCAAGGTTCTTCTCACATGCCTGTGGCCCATAAGCACCAAGTTCACCTTGTGTCTCAGAATCATGTCAATTATGTCTCCTGCGTCTTCAAGGACATCCTGGTCCCTACCGGAAAAAGGAACAGGTACCAGGTGGTGATGGAATACCAGTATCTTGATTGCATCTTCTTCCACTTGACCTAGTCTCTCTTCAATGTATGTCTGACGTCTTCTACCAAGTCTTCCCTCATCACGATCAGGTTGCGGACTGTCTGTAACGTAGATCGCAAAATTCTGAATCTTCAATTCCCTATCGACTGGACCTATCATCTCCCTGAACAATGAGTATCCATAGTTGTATTCGTCATGGTTGCCTGGAGCGACTAGAATCTTAGGCTCCAGCATCGCAAGCTTCTTGGACGCGTATTCATAATCAGTGAGAACACCATTATTTGTCAGATCTCCTGAATGTATTACAACATCTGGCCGAGGTTCCAATTTGTTAATATCGTTCACAGCCCAGTCAAATGTCTCCTCGACAAAGTTGCCGTGAGGAGATATGTGAGTGTCCGAGATCTGTGCTATTCTAAATCCCAGTCTGGCCATATCCGATCGCAGCATCAAAACCGTTTCAAATTCAATGCATTTGGCACAATATTATCGTTTCCCGTCTCAGACCATCCTTGTTTTCATGTCTTCTGAAGGCGTGTCATAAAGCGTGATATGACGTACGAAGCCCTTCACGGACATAGCAGGCGCAAAAGAAGTCTGAATGAAAACGATACGAGTATGGTGTCGAGAGTGGGACTCAAACGTTGAGGCGGATACCACGATAAAATCTCTGAAAGACTAGTTGCAAATCTCTAGTCCTTGAACAACCGCGTGATCGAAGTGATCAAAAACCAGAAATATTCGTTGATCGGTACAATGGCTCCTCTCTTCACCGAACTCTTGTGGTTCGTACAGCATCACGAGGTATGATTTGAGTCATGATGTATGGGTACTCTGGACAGATTCTTAGAGTGAATCTATCAAACAAGAAACTTTCGACTGAGAAGTTTTCAGAGACAGACGCGGGGAAATACCTGGGCGGGAGAGGTCTAGCTGCAAAGATACTTTTTACGGAGCTTCGGCCTAGAATTGATCCTATTGGACCCGAAAACAAACTGATATACGCCACTGGTCCCTTGGGAGGAACTGGTTTCCCCCTAAACTCACGTTTTCTTGTCGCAGCGAAATCGCCTCTGACTGGGATTTGGGGAGAATCCACTTGTGGCGGTACATTTGCAGTTCAGTTAAAGAAAGCAGGCTATGATCTCTTGATTGTCGAGGGCGCAGCCAGCTCCCCCGTCTACATCAATATTCTGGACGATAAGGCGGAGATTCGAGACGCAAGTAAGCTTTGGGGAAAGATGAGTCTTGACACAGAACTAGCGATCGCCGAAGATCTCGAAATAAGAGACTGGAGAGAGGACAATCCAGCAACTGTCTGCATAGGTCCAGCTGGAGAGCGTCTCGTGAAGATCGCGGCTGTGATGCACACTGCACATCGCGCCGCTGGAAGAACCGGTCTAGGTGCCGTTATGGGATCAAAGAAGCTGAAAGCAGTCGCTGTTCGTGGAACAAAGAAGATTCCCGTTGCGAACCCTCAACGACTAGCTGATATGACAAGAAAAGTAAACTCAGAATGCGTTACACACCCAAACCTAGTCAGCTTCACAAAATATGGCCAAGCAGGTTTTGTGCCTCCATTACAGGAAATGGGAATGCTGCCAACAAAGAACTTTCAGAAAGGCACCTTCGATCAATTCGAAGCCATAAGTGGACAGACCATGACCGAAACCATACTCAAGAAGAAGCAGACATGCGCACAGTGCCCTATAGCCTGCAAACGAGAGGTGGAAGTGCTCAAGGGGCCATATGCGCCGATAAACCCTCTCTACGGCGGTCCTGAATACGAGAACATGGCTTCCTTAGGCTCTCTTCTTCTCATAGGGAATCTGGAGGCGATTTCCAAAGAGAATGAAATGTGCAATGCATACGGGCTAGATGCAATCTCCGTTGGTGTGGTAATAGCTTGGATAATGGAATGCTGCGACAGAGGAATCATCTCGAAAAATGATATCGATGGAATAGACGCCACTTGGGGGAACGTCAACGCTACGTTGAAGCTGATTGACAAGATTGCCAGTCGAGATGGTGTTGGTGACGTTCTTGCCGAAGGTGTTAGAGAAGCGTCGAGAAGAATAGGCAAAGGCTCGGAACGATATACAGTTGAAGTCAAGGGTCTTGAAATTCCGATGCATGAACCGAGAGCTAAGAAGGGTCTAGGCCTTGCGTATGCCACCTCTATTAGGGGAGGTTGTCACGTGCAATCGTTCCATGATACTGAACTGGAAGTTCCAAACGCAGCTTCAGAAATTGGCATATCCAAACCGCTCGACAGACATGAGACATCAAGAGAGAAAGTTGAGGCCATTACGAAATCGATGGACTGGTGTGCGATATGCAACTCACTAATACTCTGCGTCTCACCCGGGTGGACTGGATTTGAATACGCCCGACCAGCATTCTTGACTGAAGCATTGAACGTCGTAGCTGGATGGGATTTCAAAGTCGAGGATCTGATGATCATAGGAGAACGAATGAACAATCTCTGCAGGTGTTTCAACGCGAGGGAAGGAATGTCAAGAAAGGATGATTATCTTCCGTCAAGGTTCACTGAAGATCCTTTGCCTGATGGCCCCTCAAAAGGTCAGCGTCTGTCAAAGGAACAGCTAGAGAATATGCTGGATAACTACTATGAAATTAGAGGCTGGGACAAAGACACCGGTAATCCTACTCAAGAGACCTTGAACAGGCTAGATCTTGGATTCATCAATATACGCTGATCGCAAACAGGAGAAAATGTCGATGCGGACAGTCGGACACATGTACAAACAATTACCCGATTCAATTTCAGCACAGCCTAGTCAGTAGTGACTGTTACAGGCGCGATCTCACGTCACTCGTAGACGTTTTCAACGATTCTAAGCAAGTCCCCATAGGTCATTGTCCGAGGGTTTCCTTCGATGTCAACTTTCCGCATTGCATTTCTTGCGATTTTCGGAACGTCCTCTTTCTTGACACCAATCTGCTTGAGAGTGGTTGGCATTTCCAGATGATGAATGAGTTTCCTAACTGCTTCCACTGCTTTTGACGAAGCGTCCTTGACTGAAAGTTCATTTGTCTTTTCACTCATTAAAGCTGCAATTCTAGCGTACTTAGAAGGTTCAGCTTCCAAGTTGAATTCCATTGCGGCGGGAGCGAATATCGTACAGCCAATTCCATGTGTTGTGTTGTGGTAGATGTCGCCTAGTGCAAGGCCTAATGCGTGGTCAGCTCCAAGGATAGGCACATAATTCATGCATATTCCACCAAGATTTGCAGCTAACATCATCCCTTCTCTTGCTTGCATGTTGGCGCCATCAGAATATGCTATGGGAAGATTTTTGGCAACTAGTTCTATCGAATTCTGTGCCAATGCCCAAACATGTGGATTCTGCATTGAAGACACATACGCTCCTATTGCATGAAGTAGTGCATCCATCCCTGTTGCTGCTGTCTGTTTACGTGGAAGTGTTAGTGTCAGCAGCGGATCGATGATAGCTATTGTAGCTCCCAGATAGGGACCTCCAGGATAGAGCGGCGACTGTGCGAGATCCATCTTTCGCATTTCAGTAGAGTCTGTGATTCCCGCCCAGAAGTCAACCTCGCTTCCAGTGCCCGCCGTTGTGGGAATTGTTACAAGAGGTAGTGGATGGTTATTGAATACTTTTGGAGGTTGGCCTGCCCACTGTGCATAGTCTTTGGGCTCTCCAGGATTCTTAGCTAGCATAGCCGCCACCTTAGCCGAGTCCATAGAGCTTCCCCCTCCTACACCAATGGCGAGGTCACATTTGAGATTCTTGAGAAGCCGCGCGGCCTTTTCTACACCAATCGATTTTGGATTGGGTTCCACCTCATCGAAGACTGTGTAACTAACTGAAGACTCTTCCAGAGACTCGGTAATTCCCTTCAGCAGACCTGCGTTTACCACGCCCTTGTCAGTTATGATAAGAGTCTTTTTCCATCCTTGTTCTTTTGCCACGATTCCTGTTTTTCCGCTTTCTCCTGATCCGAATTTCACAATTATCGGGAGACTGAACTCGTATGGTTTGATCATGTTCAAGATTAACTTCCGTGGAGCCCTACGCATCGCTGCATTCAAGGTTTCTTGGAAATGTTATACGACTGGTATTGTATCTTCGGTTCCTTTTTCTGAAGTTTTCGCTTCTGGATAGTATTTCTCAATGATTCCCTGAATTATTTCTGTGTATCTGACTTTTTCTCTTGCAAGATACGCGACGAAAGCTTGGTCTGCATGTGGGCTCCCAAAATCAGCGTCAGAGCTGCCGTTCTCAACCTTGAAGTAACATGGCGAGCTGACTCTGATTATTTCTGGGACTTCCCAAAACCTGTTAAAGCCTCCGAAGCTCTCTGGGTTGGAAACGAAAATGTCAAGTGGGACTTTGATGACTTTCCTCATTGCAGCGAGTATCGGGAGTGTCAGGTCTGCTCTTGGATTTATTGTGTCTGCGCCGAGATTCTCAAGCAACTTCACTGCTGCAGGATGTCCATGGCCTGTAAGAGTTGACCACTTGAATTTCGTATTCTTTGGAATTTCCCCAATTTTTCTGAGCTCGTTGAGCGCCCACATTTCTCCTTCGTCTATTACAAGGAATCCTCGAAAGCCTAGGTCGATGCATCTCTTTATCTCAGCGATTATGAAGGCGAGTTGGTCAATTCCTCTGTATCGATTTCCTTGCATAGATCCTTCTGAAGTGTACTTCTGAGATGCTCCCACGTCTTTGTTTGGACCTGGAGCTAATACTACTCCGAGTTCCTCTTTGGCCGCTGCTCTTGCCATTCCTTTGAGCTCATCATCTGTGAGGTAGGCTGTTCCAAGGTTACAACATATGAGTCTGTGAACCTTTGTGTTTGGTCTCTTCTTCATTTCATCTATTACGGCTTCGACTGTTGAAAGTCTTTCAACAAGTGAGATCTCGTACCTGTATTGGCTTCCATCTGGAAACCGTTTTTCCGATGTTGGAATCTCGTACAAGTCTCTGCCCGGAAGACCTATCTTTTCTAGGCTCCTACTGATTTCTCCTATCTCTTTGATTGTCATACCATCTACATCTCAGCAGTCGAAGCTTTCGATATCGTGATAAAAAGCTTTTTCCGACTCAAAAGACCGTGGAGAAAATATTCATCTGTAAATAGAGCAAATCTCGAAAGAACGTGGGTCTTGACCTTTCATGTTTGAGATGGAGTTAGTTTCGCTCCTTTGTCCGCGGATTGCACCAATTGTATATAGCGAGTTAGGTATCCCTTCTTGACTTTTGGTGGAATAGGTTTCCATGACTTAAGTCGATTCACTATCTCCTCACTTGAAAGTTCAAGATCGAGTCTGTGAGCGTGGATATCCATGCTAATCATGTCACCATCTTGAACTATGGCTATGGGGCCGCCATCCATGGCTTCGGGAGATATGTGTCCTATTGCTGGACCGCGGGAGCCGCCAGAGAAGCGGCCGTCTGTGACTAGCGCAACTGATTCACCTAATTCAAATCCGACAAGCATTGATGTGGCTGTAAGCATTTCACGCATTCCAGGACCACCTTTGGGGCCTTCATAGCGTATCACAATCACATCTCCCCTGTTGATTTTCTGATCGAGAAGCGCCTTCACAGCATCTTCTTCAGAGTTGAATACTCTGGCTGGGCCTCTGTGTTTCCACATTTTCGAGCTTATAGCCGCTGTCTTTAGAACCGCTCCTTTGGGAGCAAGAGATCCCCATAGTACAGCTATTCCGCCTTCTTTGTGTACAGGGTTGCTTCTTGGACGAATCACTTTACGATTTATGACTCTGGCATTGCTGATGACTTCGGCAAGCGTCTTCCCTGTAACGGTCATGCACTCCAAATGCAATAAATCAGATATCTCCTTCAGAACAGCTGGAATTCCTCCAGCTTGATGAAGGTCAACTACTTTGTACGGTCCACCTGGAGTAAGGTTGCATATGTGAGGCGTTCTCTGACTAATTCTGTTGAAAGTCTCTAGACTCAGGGGAATGCCTAGCTCACTAGCGATAGCAAGCAAATGCAGGACAGTGTTGGTCGATCCGCCAAGCGCCATATCCACAGTGATAGCATTCTCCAAAGCCTTCTCGGACATTATCTGGCTTGGTCTCAGATTCTTCTCCACAAGTTTCATGACTTGTCTGCCTGTTTCAAACGCCAGTTTCGTTTTTGCTTCGTCAACGGCAGGCGTGGTTGCCATGTATGGCAAAGCCATCCCCATTGTTTCGATCAGTGCCTGCATCGTGTTTGCAGTGTACATGCCTGCGCAACATCCCGGTCCGGGACAGGCGATGCTTTCCAAATATTTTGCTTCTTCATTTGTGATCTTGCCTGTTTTCAGTAGAGCTGGCATCTGAAACAATTCGTCGATCGTGAAGCTCTTTCCAGCGTAGAGTCCCCATGTCGGATACGCTGGAAGCATCGGGCCGCCGAGACAGAATATGGTTGGGATGTCGAGTCGCGCTGATGCCATCAACATTCCAGGATTGACTTTGTCTGCTGTAGTAAGACAGACCATTGCATCGAAGTAGTAGGCTTCGACCATGAGTTCTATTGAATCAGCTATGATGTCTCTACTGGGAAGTGATGCTCTCATCCCCTCGTGGCCCTCAGGGATACCGTCGCATATGGCTATTGTATTGAATTCGAGAGGTGAACCGCCAGCTTCTCTGACACCTTGCTTGACGTATGATGCTAGTTTGTTAAGGTGAAGATGTCCAGGTACGACTTCGTTCCATGAGTTTGCTATCGCTATCAAAGGTCTCTTGAGATCTTCTTCGCTTAGGCCGCAGCACTTGAGCACCGCACGCTGCGGATATCGCATTACTCCCTCAACAATTTTTCTACTTCTAGAGGCTGGAATAGAACTCACATAACCACCCCAGCGATCGAGTTGGAACAAGAATTCACAGTTTAAAGGTCTTTCTAAGTCAAGGCGTGTTCGAATAGGAACGAAGAAATTATTGCCTATTCATGATGAGCCGATTATTTTCTTGACTTCTCGAGCATAGTGCTTAGCCGCGATGTCTGAATCTTCCAAGTTAGGATCTTCGTCCTTTTCCCACTCGACGGCCAAGTATCCTTCATAGCCGATCTCCTTCAGTTTTTCCACGATCCCTTGAGGTTTCAATTCTCCTTTGCCAAACAAGACATATTTTATTCCATCTTCATTTCTGATTATGTCTTTGAGATGTACAAAGTCCAGGTGGTCTCGAAGAAGTTGGATTGTGAGTTCATATGGCTCTCCAGCGCAAAACGGCCAAGCCACGTCGTAGAGTGCCTTGACTTTGGGGGAAGCTACTCTTTCAAGAACCGTCAGGACAATTCTTCCAGTATTGAAGTCGTCATGTGTTTCGATGTCGATATTGACTTCTTCCTTCTCTGCATAATCCGCGCACATGGATAAAGATTCTAATACGTGTCCCATCGCCGCGTCTCTGTCTCCAGATATTGGGCCACCAAAAGCCCTTACTCTTTTGCATCCCATATTGTGCGCTATGTCGATGCATGATTTCAATATGTCAATATTCTTCAATCTGATGCTAGCATTCTCATCCGTGAAGGTTACTAGGGGAGATATACAAGATATCTCGATATTGCTGTCAGCGAGAAGTTTGCTCAAAGATTTCAAGTTCTCTGATTTGAGTGATGTTGGAACAGAAATTCTTCTCGTTGGTCTTAACTCCACTCCTTCATAGTTCAGATCCGTTGCTTTCTCAATGATGTATTCTAGTTTATTGTCAGGATAAGCTGAGGTGACCAAGCTCATCTTCATTTCTTTTCACGTTTTCGAAAGTCGTACGCTATTCTTTCAGTGCCTCCAAAGTTATTTTGGTTTCAAATAACTAGGTTTCTATCGCCTTCAAATTTGGAGTAATGACTATATTACTGCGTCGTGGCTACAGGATCGACGGATGGAAGTGTGGAGATGTCTTCACGTCGTATCAGGGGAATCCTAACCCCGTTTGTGGTTCCGCTCGACGATCAGAGCAGAATCAACGAATCTGAATTAAGACGGTACATACGATGGCTGATTTCGAAGGGCATTCATGGATTTTTCGCGAATGGAAGTACTGGAGAATTCACACGGTTCACATTTGAAGAGCGCAGGCAAATCACGAAAATAGTAGCAGACGAAGCCCGTGGCAAAGCATACATCGTTGCTGGAGCAGCTGAGGCTAACGTCAATCAGGTACTAGATGCCTGTTGTTGCTATGCGAAACTCGATTGCGATGTAATAGGACTGTGCCCACCTTACTATTTTAAACTGAACCAAGAATCACTTCACAAATACTTCACCAAAATTGCAGATGGGTCACCCAAACCGATTCTCTTGTACAATATTCCAGCTTTTACGAATTCTTTGTCCGTGGAGACTGTCAAGAAACTGGCGATGCATCGCAATATCATGGGAATGAAGGACAGCAGCAGGGACTTGTCAGCATTTCTGCTCTTGATGCATCAGATTCGACAAGATCGCCCCGATTTTGTTTTTCTGACAGGAACAGAGGAGATGCTTCTGCCGTCGCTTTTCATGGGAGCAGATGGAGGCATACTCGCGACTAGCTGCGTGGTGCCGGAAGTCCTCGTATCGCTGTACGAACGGTTCCAGAAGGGAGAACTGGAACATGCAAGGAGAATTCAGTTCAATTTGCTTCCTCTTATTGCGCTCATGTTGAGTGTAGATTTTCCTGCCGGGTTTCGAACGGGAGTACACTTGAGAGGATTCAACGTGGGACATAGCAGGCAGCCACAACTACTGGACGACATTATACAACTGGAGAGGAGACTCACACCCATTATCCAGAGAATAATCAAAACGATATGAACAACAGAGTGAGTAGATCCGAACGGACAGCCAAAAATTCTGTTCGAATTCTAGTAGCTTCTCCCAGTATGGTTAGAACCAAGAGAATACAAAATGGTCGAGAACAGGAGCGAGAACTATTAAACTCTGACAATATTATTGTGGATCGTGGTCTGAGAACTATGAGATTGGAAAACAGAGTTGCACTCATAACTGGAGCCGCGAGAGGGGTGGGCAAGGGAATTGCACTGAGATTCGCTTCCGAAGGAGCAAACGTCATAGTGAATTACAGATCTAGCAGAGAAGCTGCTGAGAAGCTCTGTGAGCAGATAAGGGCAATGGGAAGAGATGCCACAGCCATTAGAGCCGATATATCCAGCGAAGATCAAGTCGGGAAGATGCTCGAAAACACCACATCAAATATGGCAAGATTGACATCTTGATCAATAATGCGGGAATACAAGTGCTTTCCCTTGTTAAGGACACTCCCGTAAGTGTCTGGGATGAAGTCCTTGACATCAATCTCAAGGGCGTGTTTCTGTGCTGCAAGCACGCTATTCCATACATGATCAGAAATGGAAAAGGCCGAATAATCAACATTGCTGCTGATGCCGGAAAAACAGGAATGAAATACATCGCATCATTCTGCGCCTCAAAATTCGGTGTAATCGGACTAACTCAAGCTCTTGCAATTGAGCTTGCAGAACACAATATAACTGTAAATGCCATATGCCCTGGGCCTACTGATACAGACATGCTGTACGAATACTATGATCGAATGGCCGAAATACGTGGGACGACAAGCAAACAAGAAGAAGAAGCGCTTCTAGACGCCATACCTGTCCGAAGAGTGGCAAGACCCGAGGAAATTGGGAATCTTGCCGTATATCTGGCTTCGGACGACGCAAGCTATATCACAGGAGAAGCAATCAACATATCAGGTGGGGTAGAACTCCACTGAGTCAGTGGTATTGCTTGGAGCATTTCCTTTCTACTTGTGAGAACACTATCGTTTTCTCATGTATCCACGAACTCGGTCTCAGACTGCGTTGGACATATGAATATTCACATTTTGAATTGTAAGCATTGACAATGATCTTTCCAAGTTCGTCTCTTGTGCTGCGAAAGACTTTTGACCCTGTTTAGATTGGTGTACTTGCTGCTGTAGGAGAATTGTCAGAGCAGATCTTTCTACTCGCAATGTAGACTCATTTGATGACTTGAACGTTCGAAAGATTGCAGACGATTGTCTATTGCCCGCGGGCAATTTCCTTTATTTTCCGCTCAACGTCTGGGGGAAGTGGTTCAACTTGATGTTCCTTGAGTATG
>CAZJUU010000020.1:0-12763 GCA_964549295.1 uncultured Candidatus Bathyarchaeia archaeon | reverse complement strand
CCGCTGGGGTCAACATCGAGTGATGAACCAGCCATCCAAACTAGGCAGTTGGATGGTTCATAACATTCAAAATCTAGAAACAACTGTAGATCACAGCCAAAGAAAATAAACCCGATGACAAGGTCAAACCCACCAATCTTCCCAAAGGACAAAGTCAAAATCGGCCCTAAACACATTCAACTAGTCAACACCGCAACTGGGCCTACGTTCACCTTTACTGGGCAGCAAATGGTATTCTCTTTCCAAGAGTCAGTTGACGCCTCTTCAGAGACTTCATCATCTTCTTCATCATGAAATACTGGTTTATGAGTTCCTTCACATCTTTTTCACTCTTTCCGGAGCCTCTAGCTATTCTGTGAGCTCTTGAGGAGTCTATCTTCTTTGGATCTTCAACTTCCTCTTTTCGCATGGATTGTATTATTACTCTCCAATCGTCAAGTTTTTTCTCAGCGATCTCGATCTGATCATCAGGTAGATTGACTCCTCCAGGCATCATCTTCCAGATCTTCCTAAGTGGACCCATGCGACGTAGACCCTCCATTTGGTGATATAGGTCGCTTAGGGTGAACCGCCCCTGCATGAAAGCCTTCACTTTGGCTTCTGGAACGCTTAATTCAGCATCTTTCACACGGTCTAGGAGAGCCTGAAGATCCCCCATCCCTAACAATCGGCCTACAAAGTTGGATGGAATGAACTGTTCAATATCTTCGATTTTTTCGCCCGTTCCAACGAATTTTATCTTTGCGCCGGTTGCGGCTACAGCTGAGAGGGCTCCCCCTCCCTTTGCAGATCCATCGAGCTTCGTCACATAGATTGAACCGATTGTAGTGGCTTCGTTGAACGCTTTCGCGTGTACCATCGCCTGTTGTCCGATCGTTCCATCAATCGCCAGAAGAATCTCATCAGGCTTGACCACTTCAGAAAGCCGCTTCATCTCTTCCATCAAAGCCTTCTCGTCCTTGTGCCTTCCAGCAGTGTCGATTATGATGACATCGAGGGTTTCCTTGCGCAGTTTCTCAACACCGTTCTTCGCGATTTTCTCTGGATTCTTCTCACCGGGATCTCCGTAGACTGTTACCCCAACTCTATCGGCCATCTGCTTCAGTTGTTCGTACGCACCGGGACGATAAACGTCGGCGCACACAACACCGGTTCGCAGACCTCTCTTCTGGTAGTATCTGGCAATCTTCACAGAGCCAGTCGTCTTTCCAGTTCCCTGGATTCCCACCAACATGATGGTATTGGTTCTGCCCTCTTGCAGTGCAGTCTTCGCGGGTTCCTCTCCCAAGAATTTGGTCAACTCTTCGTAGAGGACCTTGACCACATGCTCTCTTCTAGAGATTCCAGGTGGAAGAGCCTCCCCTATCGATCTTTCTTCAACCCTCTTTGATATGTCCAAGACGAGACTCACGTTGACATCTGCCTGAAGCAGGGCTCTCTGAAGATCTTTGACTAATTCCTTGATGGCAGCTTCGTCAACGACTGGCAGCCTCAGAAGTCTCTTGACAGATTCACTCAATGACTTTGCTAGGCTCTCAAGGGCGCTCATGAATCATTCACAACGATCATAGGCTCAAGTGGTACAACGCAAGGTAGTTGCTGTGAACCTCTTAAACGTTAGTTACCTTCGATTGGCTAAATTCACGGCAAGCCACCGTTAAAGTCAACATTCATTTGAAGAGAACCAAATAGGTGTAGAAAACGAAGGTCGACATGAAACTCATGGCGAATAATCTTAAGTGCATCGTACTAGCGAACTATTATTGGAGCGTCTTGGTGGATAAGAAGGCTTGAGGACCAGCCATCATGCGCTATTTGAAGCGGTGCGACGCAGAATCTGGGCTCTAGCATTCTTTATCGTGCTGGTGAGTCTCAGCACCATGATTTTCTCCTTTGTAGAGAACCGTAGCCTCTTTGATTCATTCTACTGGACAATAACAGTGATCAGTACGGTCGGTTTCGGCGATATAACACCCCATACACATATGGGAAAATTGCTTTTCATTTTCGACGCAGTTTCTGGAATAAATATCTACATATATTTGATAACAAGTTGGCAGGCTTCAATAATCGAAGCAAGACTGGAAAGAAAATTCTGGAAGATTGCAGACCCAAAGGCAGGTCCTTTGGATAAGAACTCAAAAACCTAGTTGTGACGCTGGAACAGCTGACGAAGCTTCTCTCGGCAATACTTCACGGTTTGAGTACATCAACCTTAAATCAAATACCTCTGAACTTTGAATGTTTGAAGGAGAGTCATCGATAGTAACATGACCAGAAAACGGGTGGTCACTCAAGGCCAAGATACAGGACCAGTGAGAGTGGTGCAAAGAGAACCTCTGCCTCGTGGATTTACTCTCATGAATGGCTTGCCAGATGTAGGACTTGTCGGAGTTGTTGCAGGCTCGCAAATAGTCTCACACCTTGGAATGAAGGAAGTCGGAACAGTGGAGTCAGAGTTGTTTCCGCCTCTCGTGGTTCTTCATGGTGGAATGCCGAAGTCTCCAATCAGAATCTTTGGAAAAGAGAAACTCGCGGTGATCATAGCTGAGACAGCGATACCAGCAGGCGCAGTCTATCCTATTGCCGAAGCGATTGTGAACTGGGCGTATACCAAAGGTGCAGAGTTGATGTTGTCAATAGGCGGGATGGCTATGCAAAACCGCCAAGACATAGAGACGCCTATCGTTTTTGCAGCGCTGTCAGACAATGCACTCTCGAAACTCGTGGACGGTGCTGCAGAGATCTTGGGCGAGGGATATATTGTAGGTGCCTACGCAATTATGCTCAAGAGATGCGCCGAGATTGGTCTTCCAGCAATCGCTCTCTTGACACAATCTTTCTACAATTATCCGGATCCTGAGGCCGCGGCCGTTGCCGTGAAATCGATAAACAAGATCTTAGGGTTGAATGTTGATACCTCGGAACTGCTTCGAAAAGGGGAAGAGATTCGTCTTCGAAGCAAAGACTTCATGAAGAGGACACAGACGGAGTTGGCAAGGATAAACAAGTCTCAGGAATATGATGTCCCTCCACTCTACGGGTGATTTCATGAGCAAAGAAAAAAGAAAGTTGAATTTCTCGGACTACCTGAAAAGAACTGAACAGATAGCTGAGCGGATTCTTGCAAGCGGATGGAACGAGACGTGCTCGACGATTGAACCACTCTCAGACATCATACTCGGAGCCTCTGAAGTCGTTGTGACCATGGATCTACCATACGTTGACCCAGATGCAGTACAAGTTAGCGTCAAAGCAGACGACATAATCGAGGTGCAGGCGAAGACCAAGCACAAAATCCGTATGCACGACTTGGGAGTCAAGCATAGAAAAAGCGAATTTAGTCTCTATCACACCGTGCTTCACATGCCAGTTCCAGTCAATGAAGAAGGCATCACTTACAAACTGAAACGAGGAATCTTGGAGATTCATTTACCAAGACAGACTTAGAACCATCCACTGATTTGCACCTTCTAATTCTCTGCGAGCCATCGCCTTCTGATTTTATATAGATCTGCTTTGACAATACAGAAAGCCTAGCCGTATTCCAATGTTCGATCGTGATTAGCATGAGCAAGCCAGTGGACGTCGGAAGCCTTAAAATTGGTCACTACATCGTGGTTGACGGGGAAGCATGCAAGATCGTTGAATACGAGAAATCCAAACCTGGAAAGCATGGCGCTGCGAAAGCCAGAATTGTAGCTATTTCAGCTCTAACAGGACAGAAGAAGAATGTGATAAGCCCTGTCGATGCCAAGATAGAAGTTCCAATGATCGAGAAAAGGACTGGACAAGTGATCTCGATAAGCGGGAATATGATTCAACTAATGGATATGGAGACCTATCAGACGTTTGAAACAGAAACACCCACGGATGAAGAAGTGAAGGGAAAACTCATGTCGGGCTTAGAAGTCGAGTATTGGAACATGCTTGGCAAGATTAAGATAGTCAGAGTCAAGGGTTAGAACGATTGCTGTTGAGTAATCCGTAAAGGTCGCTTTGATGCGTCGCATAAAGCAGATGAAAGTTCGTGCGGGAATGACCGCAAGCGACCTAGCGCAGGAAATGAGTGAAGCTGGAGTTCTGGGCGCCGGCAGATTCGGAGCCGCCGTCGACATTTGTTCAGAATTGTTTTCTAACAGACAGTACACGAATATATTGTCATTAGCAGGCCCGTTAGTCCCAGCTGGTCTCAGGCAGATCATTCGTGATTTGCTACAGGCAGAGATACTTCACGCGGTGGTGACCACTGGAGCAAACGTCACACATGACTTGATCGAAGCTTTGGGCTATGGTCATACAGTCGGAGAATCCACAGCAGATGATTCGGCACTTAGGAGAAGAAGAATCGGTAGGATATACGACATCTACGTGAGTCAAAGAGCGTATGAGAGACTTGAGAAAGAAGCCTACAGGATTCTCGCAGAAATCGATGAAGAAAAACGAAAAAACATGTCCACATACGAACTGCTTTGGGAATTTGGAAAACGAATCCGAGATAGCAACTCTATCATTCGAACTGCTCAAAAGAGAAACATTCCAGTCTTTTGTCCCGGCATCTATGATTCAATGCTTGGAATGAACATGTGGACTTTCAGCCAAACGAACACGCTGATGATCAATCCGTTTCTGGATTTCAGCAAACTTGTCGACTTGTCATATGAGGCGAATAAGGTTGGAGTGATAATTTTGGGAGGAGGATTCCCGAAACATCATGTTCTCGCGGCAAACATTCTGCGTGGTGGAGTTGACGCTGCCGTTCAAATCACCTTCGACCGACCAGAAGCCGGTGGACTAAGCGGAGCCCCTCTCGAAGAAGCCATAAGTTGGAACAAAATAGCTGACAGGAGAAACCTTGCAACGGTAATAGGCGACGCAACAGTAGTCTTTCCAATAATGGTTCTAGCAGCTCTGCAGAGAAGATTAAAGAAGAAACGATCGCAAAAAACGTGATCAGTTCAAAACACACTTGCAGATGCTTCCACAGAAATGAGTGGGTCGAGCCGAGATTCGAGAGAACTATCGTCCTCACAGAAGAAGCGTCTACTTGTGGAAGCAGGCAGGACTCTACTGGTTTCCGGTCCTGCGTCTGTTCAAGTCGTTCAAGGAAAGTTAGGAATCTATGCCTATCCTCTGGAAAGAAATCGAGTGATCAGTATAGCGGACGGAAAACAATTTCCTGTAGATGTACTAGAAAACTCGACCCTAGATTGCTGGATCTCAGGTTCTGGCAAGTGCTTAGAGATCATTGGCAACACTGTTCCTGATTCTTGGATGGAAACAGCGCAGACAATTCTGGAGGACCGAGAAGGCAAGATTGTCATAGTCGGAAATGTCGATACTGGAAAAAGTACATTCTGTACAATTCTGGCAAATCTCGCCCTGGAAGCTGGAATTGACACGGCTGTCCTTGATCTCGATCTTGGCCAATCAGACATAGGTCCACCTAGCAGTATTGGTCTTGGAAGAATCAAGAATCATGTTTTGAGTCTCTCGGAAGTCACTCCTGACTTTCTATATTTTATTGGATACATTAGTCCAGCCTTAGTCACAGAGAAAGTTCTGGAAGGAATCAGCAGACTCCTCACGAAGAGAAAGAAATCAGAGGTTCTCGTGGTAAACACGGATGGTTGGATTCTGGGCGAACAGGCAATCATCTTCAAAACCAAATTGATCAATACGATCGAGCCCAACTTTGTTGTTGGAATAGGGAGAGAAAGTGATGTTAGACCGATCCTAGAAATGACTAGGTGCACATCCTTTCAGATAGATTCACCGAGTCTTGTTCTGAGACGGACTAGGGAACAGAGGAAGGATCTTAGAGAACTCGGGTACAAGAAATATCTCAAAGATGGGAAAGTGGTAACGATTGATCCTCGCAGAGTTCAACTCGCAGACAGTCACGGAAAGACAATTCAATATGCAGATGTTGATTCGTCACTGGTCAATTCGCTTCTTGGTTTGATAGACGATGATGGCTGGCTTCTTGGAATAGGAGTCTTGGTGCGGATCGTTCCCTCGGGAAACCTCAAGGTCTTCACACCTGTCGTAGATAGATTTTCTAGGGTCGAGATTGGAGCCGTAAGACTGAACGAGCAAGGTTCTGAACTCTTATGTCTAGAATGAAAATGAAGTATGTTTGAGCTAGATCCCTACGAATAGTCTCTCAGCGAGAAATGTTGGAAGCCCGCACTGGACTATTTTGTTTGCAGCTGATTCCACATCATATGATATTCGTTCTATTTCGCATCTAATCTTGCCGTTCGAAATCTCCAGTTTAGCGTAGCTGGCACTTGGATTTCCATCTCTGGGTTGACCGATGCTTCCCGGATTGGTTACAGTCCCAGAGGGAGTGATTGAATGGAAGGGTACGTGTGTATGTCCTAGTAATAGTAGGTTCGCAGCGGCCTCTTCTACTAGTGCTTGAAATACGTACTCTGGTGCCCCGGGGTAGACATACTCATTCAGAGGATCTCTTGGACTGCCGTGATAAGAGGCGACGACAACGTCAGCCAAGTTCTTACGTGAGTGATAGGGAAGTTTGGAGAGAAAATTAAGATTCTCTGGTCGAAGTCTATTTCTTGTCCATTCAATTGCTCTTGAGGCATGCGTGACAAAATTTGACGTGTCACCTGAGACGGTTGCGTAGTCATGGTTTCCAGCGATAATGACTTGTGGATTGAGTCTACGAATCTCCTCTACGACCTCATTTGGTTGAGCTCCATATCCAACCAGGTCTCCTAGACACGCGATGAAATCAAAGTCACGTATCCTGTCAAGCGCAGCTGTGAGAGCATCGTAATTTCCGTGAATGTCTGAGATCACCACAAGCTTCAAAGATGGAAAGCTCCCGACAGGTTGGTGCTGCTTTAATAGGTTAACCTATGAATTTCAACTTGCGGTATTGAGAGTTGAGCTTTGAAGAAGCCGAACTTAAGCGAGATCAACTTTCGCTGAAGATTAGTTTGCTCGAGATGGATAACGCAGTACTTGCTTTTTTCTATGAGGGGAAAATAACGTTAGGAACCCTCTCGGTATCCCTCCCCGGATCTGGAGAAATAAGGACTGGAACTTCCTCGGTTCTTCTCGGAGGACGTTACTTGCTTGTTAGCAGAGCGTTGGCCGAAAGAGTTTCCGCTACTCTTGGAAAGATGAGTCTGGTTTCTGTGCGAACCACTCTACCAGAGGGAGAGGCACTCAGGTCATTCGTCAAGTTGTTTGAGAATGTTCTCTTGAAAAGATCCAAGACTTGAACTGAGCTATATCTTGAGTCGATTGCCTATGCCTGAGAGTGTTCAGTATGATATCCTTGTTTCAGCTGGTAGATTTCCCAGCACTTGTCTGGCGGATCGACCGACTTTCTCTCTATTTGCTTCGTCCGTGTAGATTCTTATTATGTTCATAATGACTCGAAGAACGTCGATGACTCTGGAGATCTCTGCCAGTTTCTTCGGAGTCTTCTCCCTGGTTCGCGATTCATCAAAGATTGGTACGTCCATCGGCTCTGATCCAATAGAGTGAGAGTAGGGTACTGACGGCAGTGACGGAACGTCTATGATTACTCTACTCGAGTCCACATTCGCCTTTCTTGCTATCTCGGTTTCGATTTCGTGACGGACAGCCTCATTTGTGAAAAGACTTGTTACTGTTTCATCTTTCGTGAAGAACGTTTTCTCGAAGGCACATTTTAGGAGACGCCTTTTTTCAATGTCCTGCAGGATTAATTTGGAATCTTCGGTTGCCTTAAGCATTGACCATACGACATAATCGTCCAGACGAAGATATTCATCTGGATATTTGAAATCGATGACTCCTATTTCATCCTTGGCTAGTTCTAGGGCTCTTACTAGCATTATCTGGACTGCGCGTGACGCGCGATGGAAGTAGATCGCTCTGAATGATTCAAGTCTCGCTAGAAGAAACGTTTCTAAGGTTGGAAGAGCTGTAACGCCTACAGCCAGATTTCCCTCGAATACTCCCATAGTGTAAATGAGTCTAAAGACATCGGCCTGACCATATCCTGCGCCCGTATGGTAAGAATCTCTTGGGATAAAATCCATCTTGTCAACGTCTACTGTGCCGGAGATTATCTGGTCAAGAAACGGCTTCTGCTTATCATGTAGCTTCCCCACCGAAAGTCTTGCCAGGTCAAATGAATTCAGTCCTTCGTCTTGAAGGGCATCCTTGATGCTGGAACTGTTGATGATCCATGTGGTAACGTCTTCATGCGTCTTTCCATACTGTTTTATCAAGAATTGATCGAATATGTGTGAGAAGGGCCCGTGTCCCACGTCGTGCAACAACGCAGCGATTTTCAGTTCTTCAATATCATCCTTGGCAAGTTCAACTGGTAGAGCCTCCGCCAGCACTCCAGCAAGGTACATTGTTCCTAATGCGTGTTCAAACCTAGTGTGATTCGCAGCCGGGTAGACGTATTCAGCGCCGGAGAGCTGTCGTATGCGTCTCAACCTTTGAACTGGCACCGTGTCGATCACACGTCTCTCCCGATCTGTCAATCGGATGTATCCATACAACGGATCTTTGATGAATCCCCAGTGAGACGAGCTGTCAAATCTTCGCTTCATCGACCTCTCACATTCCAAAGTTTGAAAAATTCCAATGTATCTTCAAAGGCTAACCTAAACTATCTGACCTTTGCCCAGTATAACATTTCTCCTAGCTGAGTGATGACGTGAAGGAGCTGCCAGAATTCTTGAACTCGTCTCGGATGGTTCCGACATCAAGTCCGTAGCATTTGCAGAAATTGAGAATCGAGATGTCTCCCAAGACCTGTCTTTTTCTGACCTATGCACGACTTATAACTGGTGTAATGGAGTACTAGTAATTTGTGCTAGGAGTCGAAGCTGATGAAGAAGGAATCAAGAGGAGTTTTTGTAGTCTTGGATGGCATCGATGGATGCGGAAAGACGTTTCACTCGAAAGTTCTTAGAGATGAACTCCAAACCCGGGGTTTCAATACTGTGTGCACTGCTGAACCTTCAAATGGCGCTGTTGGAAAGTTCATTAGATCGATTCTCCTAACCGAGAAGGTTCCCCCGGAGGTTGAGGCATTACTCTTCGCAGCGGATCGGTTTGAGCACTTGAGAAGAGAGATTATGCCTAACCTCGAAAAGGGCAGAATTGTAGTTTGTGACCGCTACTTGTATTCTTCGTTGGCCTACCAAGGGGCTCAGGGAGTTGACCTCGACTGGATAAAGGCGATCAACAATTTTGCTTTGAAACCCGATATCGCGTTCTATTTGGATGTCCCACCGGATGTTGGTTTAGGCAGAATCAGGCGAAAGCGGTCTGTATTGGAAAACCATGCCCTACAAATGAGAGTACGAGAGAAATATCTGGAATTCACGCGATTAGGAGATATGATAATGGTGGATTCTAATCGGCCGGTTGAGATAGTGAAGACTGATCTCGTCAAATTGACTGTGAAGAAGCTGCAAGAGTTCATGTAGTGCAGAAGAGAACTTCTGACGTCCCTCTGCTGGAATCCAAAGAAAGAGGGGGGAGATTGCCTACTCTAGTAGGGTTCCCTCATACATCAAATGCATCAGTTCTTTCGTGTTCTCAAGGGTTAGTTTCCTTGGGTTGAATCTTGGCAGGCCATAGACGTGCTGGCGTTCCTTGAATATGTACTCAGAGAATTCGTCTAGTTCCGCGCTTGGAATCTTCCACTGCTTCAGATCTGTCGGTAGCTCCATGTCTTCCATTAGAGTTTTCACTGCATGGATGAAGGTAAAACCAGCTTCGCGCTGTGAAAGCCCGTACACTTCATCTCCCAAAACCTGCTTCGACACATAGGCAAGTTTCTCAGTGCATGATGGCAAGTTGAACTGGAGTATGTATGGGAGAACTACGCCGCACGCTGCTCCATGGGGAACGTTCCATCTTGGTCCAAGGGCTTCTGATATGCAGTGTCCCAGGATTGCGGGACCTCCAATCCATGGGTAGGCAATCACTATTCCACCAAGAGTTGCCGCCGCTGACATGTTCCATCTGGCTTCTATGTCATCGCCGGCGTGGAATGCTCTTCTTGCGTATTTGAAGACGAGTTTCGTGGCTTCGAGGGCTTGAGCGTCCGACAATGGATTGGCTTCTCGATCTATCAGTCCCTCAACGTTGTGGCTTAGAGCGTCCATCGCGCTGCCAGCTGTTTGTTTTGGCGGGCATGAGATTGCCATCAAAGGATCAACGATCGCCACATCAGCGAAGACGTTACTGTTAGCCGCCCAAGTCTTGTATAAGCCTTCGATCACCACAGCTGCATTTGAGGTCTCGCTACCAGTGCCAGATGTGGTCGGGATGAGTATCTTGGGCTTGGCCGGAAACTTGCTCTTGTCTTCAGCTGGATTCACATATATCATCGGATCTCCCGGGTTCGTAAGTGCAATAGCAGTCATCTTCGCAGTGTCCATCACTGCGCCTCCGCCTACTCCAACAACAACGTCGTATTTGCTTTCCCTAGCGAACCCTACAGCAGCTCTTAGACTCTCTGCCGTTGGTTCAGCAGTGAGGTTGTCATATACATCTACGTTGAGGTTCTCTTTCTTGATGAGGTCTACAACGGTGTCAGCCATCCCGGCTTTCCTGACACCTTTGTCGGTCATTACGACTGTATTCTTACCTCCCAAACGCTTTGTCTCTGATCCTACAAATTGTTCCACAGCACCCGTCGCGAAGATTATTCGTTTCGGTTGGTCGAACATCGCGACCCTTGCTACGTTAAGTCTCGTTTCGTATCCCTTCAGACTCATTTCTTTTCTCCTCAGAACTTTTTCTGCAAATTAAAGACCGATTTCTTGGGATTTAAGACTGGCGATTCTTCCGTATCGGAACAGCAATATTGCTGGTTCAGACTCTGTTGAGCAGTCGGGAACGGTGCATCTCCAGACAGCCTACAACACATGGAATCTCCTAAAAAAGAGGCGGAAGGTGAAGCCCTTTCTGGAATTCCGTCTGAGTGAGGGAGATTGGTTAGCCACCACTCATAGCAGTCATAATGTCGACTAGGTCGCCTTCCATGAGTCTGGTATTGAGACCTTTAATGAATCGATTGTGTCTTCCATTCACTAGTATGTTAACGTTCGGAAGAATCATCTTCGTTGTTGGATCTAGCAGTAGTTTGCCAAATTCGGTTCCTCGTTCGGTGGCTATCTTTTCAACAAGTTCATGAAGTGTTGAGTTCTCTTGCATATCTTCCGATAGACTAGATTTTCCTGACGCGTCTCTCAGACGATCGAAGAGTCTTATCTTGACTTGCATATGCGTTCGTATGGACTACTTCTTGAGTCCCTTCGCCATATCTTCTATTCCGAGTTCTGTCAGCTTCTCTTTCGTTGGGATGCCGTTCTTGTCCCAGCCTCTGGCTTCATAGTACCAGTCTAGTAGTTTGTCGAAATCTTCGTCTGTAATCTTGTGGCCTTTTGCCGGGCCTGAGGGTATAGGTTCTTTGAAACGCTTCGGTATGGCGGTGTCGTCTTTTCTGGTTATTCCCTCTCTCACGTTGAATATTCTTATGATATTCCAGATTCTTTCTCCGTACTTGAGCATCTCAGTATAGTCGATATTCCAGCCTGTTGCCGCTGACAACATAGCTGCATACGTGTCGTTTTGTATGCCTGATCTGCTGAATTCACATACCGTCAGCGCGTAGAGAGCGCTCAGATGGTCTTGCTCCCATTTCACGCACTGAGATTTCTTCGCTTCAATTGTGAGTCTGTCGAATGGTCCGCCGAAGGGCCACGAGTATCCGCCTATCTCGTAGGCTGGCATCCATCCTCGTTGGTGGTCGCATCCTCTATCCGAGCATGCAAGGGCTATAGCTTGTCCAGGCGATCCTCTTGGCGGCCATGCCGGTGTCTCCATCTTTTTGATGTGAACTGCGAATTCCTCAGAACCTTTGCCAATTGTCTTTGAGGCTCTGGCTACTCCTTCACCCAAGACTCGTCCAATACCCTTTCTTTCTCCTATCATTTTGACGAGCTCAATCTGAGCCTTCCAATTTCCGAACTTTGCGTCCAGTCCGCCGAGATCTTTCTTATTCAGGATGCCTTTCTCATAGCATTCCATGGCCCATCCGATGACGTTTCCTGTGCTTATCGAGTCAATGCCGTACTTGTCGCACAGGACCGTCGCGTAGGCCACGGCCTCCATAAGGTCTATTCCACAGTTGGCTCCCATCAGACCGGTGGTCTCATACTCTACAATGTCGGACTCAACGCACTTTATTGGTCCAGCTTCGCTGCACGCCCTTCGAATTCTTCCGATCTTTGTGCAGTGTATGGCGCAGGCCATGCACCCATACTCTCTTAGCCAAAGGTATTTCCGTTGGGCCACATCGTCCAAGGCGGCTGCAGCCTTGTCGTTCACTCCGTCGTAGAAGTTACGTGTTGGGTAAAGGCCTTGACTGTTTGCGAATCCCACGAAGGCAGGTGTTCCGCCCTTTCTATACGTCTGTGAATCAGCACTCTTCTCCACTTCGTCACGCGACTTCCAATAGGCTCCGTCGAAAGCCTTAGGGTCGGCCAACTCGATTTTGCCGGTTCCTCTGACACCCACGGCTTTAAGGTTCTTTGATCCCATCACCGCTCCGGTTCCGCATCTTCCAGCCTGTCTATGTGGGCTGGAATCTACTAGAGCGAAGCGAACTCTCTTCTCTCCTGCGGGTCCGATGCAGGCAACCTTTATGGTCTTGTCCCCAAGTTCCTCAAGGATTCTCTCTTGGGTCTGGTATGTGTCCAGTCCCCAG
>CAZJUU010000019.1:0-12850 GCA_964549295.1 uncultured Candidatus Bathyarchaeia archaeon | reverse complement strand
TATCAGAAGAAAGGGATTGCACTCTGTCATAATGGCAACATAGTCAACAAAGTTGATCTTGGAAAACAGTTGCTCTCTTCAGGCGTCTTCCTCTCATCAGATTCTGATAGTGAAATAATCCTCAAAATCCTCGTGAAAGAGCTGATGGATACGAAGGATCTCGAGACCGCCGTTGGAGACTGTATGTCACAGTTGGAGGGCGCCTACTCCATAACGGCTCTGACAGGCGAGGGGGAAGTCTTTGCCTTTCGAGATCCACATGGATTCAGACCACTTTCCTACGGCGAGAACGGACATCTGACAATGATGGCCTCGGAGAGCGTTGCCCTCAACGTGAACGGCATTACAACGCTGTCAGATATTCAACCTGGCGAGCTTGTGGTATCGAGTCTAGACCATGGAATGTGGAGAAAGAACGTGCGTCCATGTACACGAAGAGCTCACTGCATGTTTGAGTATGTCTACTTTAGTCGCCCTGATTCCACACTGAATGGAAAAGATGTGTATAGTGTTCGAATAAACCTCGGACGAAACCTAGCCAAGGAATATCAGACGGACGCTGACGTCATAGTACCCGTTCCTGACACAGCCCGCCCAGCAGCCGAGGGAATTTCCCGCGAAACAGGAACATACGTCGCTGAAGGATTGATCAAGAACCGCTACATCGGCAGAACGTTCATCATGCCTGAACAGAAGACCAGATCTAACTCTGTAGGCGTGAAACTAAACCCTGTTGGCTCGGTCCTTAAAGACAAGAAGGTTGTCCTAGTTGACGACAGTATCGTTAGAGGAACAACCTCGGAAAAGATTGTCAGTCTTGTCAAGAAGGCTGGAGCCAAGAAAGTGGAACTTTGGATCACATGTCCACCAATCATTTCCCCATGCTTCTACGGAATCGACATAGCAACTCACAGAGAGCTCGTTGCATTCGAAAGATCGATTCCTGAGGTGGAGAATCTTGTCAAAGCCGATAGACTGTGTTACCAGACGTTGGAAGGATTGGTGCAAGCCATCGGTTCCAGACAGGAATTGTGTCTCGGATGCCTCACGGGCAGGTATCCAACTCCAATTGCCCAGGAGATGTCCGACAACATGAAGGAAAAGAAATCAGACGAACGAATCCGATATTGGGAGATGAAATCGTGATAAACATTCTCTTGGTGGGATCAGGCGCAAGAGAGCATGCGATTGCTGAGAGCGTCATCCGAAACGAGAAGACCCGACTGTTCTCAGTGATGAGTGGCCGGAATCCTGGAATTATGAAAGACTCGAAGAAGTATACTGTGGGAAGAATCACCGACACTGACTTTGTGACGGACTTTGCGATTCAAAACAAGATTGATATCGCTATAGTTGGACCAGAAGCACCTCTTGTAAGCGGAGTTGTCGACTCACTGGAGGACAAAGGAATCCGATGCGTTGGTCCAAGGAAATTGCTAGCGATGATCGAGGGGGATAAGGCGTTCTGCAGAGAGCTGATGAAGAAATACTCAATCCGTGGACTTCCGTACTTCAAAGTGTCCTTAGACACACGTGAAGCTTCCAATTATATCGACTCGATCGGAGAGGCTGTAATCAAACCCGCAGGCCTGACCGGTGGAAAAGGCGTTCAGATAGTTGGGGAACATCTCAAGAACCGTGAAGAAGCCATACACTACGTCCAGAAGATTCTCGATCAAAAGCCAGGTGGCCTTGGGAAAGTAGTCATAGAAGAGAAACTCGACGGTGAGGAGTACACACTCCAAGCCTTCGTCGACGGAAAGGACGTGAGACCGATGCCATGCGTTCAAGACCACAAGAGAGCCTACGAAGGAGATATCGGTCCGAACACGGGAGGCATGGGAAGCTATAGCGACGAGAACCATCTTCTACCTTTCCTAACCCAAGAGGAATTCGATGAGAGTGTCGAAATAATGAAGATGACAGTTTCAGCACTGAAGAAAGAACTTGGAGTCCCCTACAAGGGCATCCTTTACGGACAGTTCCTTCTTGGCTGCGGTAATGTCACCAAAGACTTTGGAGTACAGGTTGTTGAATTCAACGCCAGATTTGGAGACCCTGAAAACATGAACGTGCTTCCACTACTCTCCGAGGACACGGACCCTCTCGAACTGTACTACGGGATTGCTGACGGAAATATTTCAAGATCGGTGAAGTTTGACGAGAAAGCCACAGTCTGCAAGTATCTTGTTCCCGTAGCGTATCCAGAAAATGTTAAGCCGGGAGATCCAATAGTCGTGGATGAAAAAGCGATAAGTAAAGACGACGCCCGAGTTTTCTACGCAAGCGTTGACATGATCGACGATAGACTTGTTACAACCACGTCAAGGACCCTTGCTGTTGCAGGTTTTGCGGAAACAATTAACGAGGCAGAACAGATCTCTGAGAAGGCTACAAGCCACGTGAAGGGAAAGCTCCGCCATCGAAAAGATATTGGCACAGCACAGTTGATACAGAAAAGAATAGAACATGTGAGAAAGTTAAGATGAAGATGCATGTTCTAGGTGTATTCGCATCCGGCAAAGGCTCAGACTTTCAATCAATCATAGACCACGTCAAACTCAACGTTCTTCAGAACGCGAGGATCGGACTCCTCATCAGCAACAACAGCCAAGCATACGCAATCCAGAGGGCAGAACGCAATGGGATACCAACCCAATTCATCGAAGGCATATCCGGAAAAAAGTTTCCGTCCTTGGAGATGAAGGAAAGAGCAAGAGAAGCGTTCGACAGACAAGCCGTGAGAGCCCTGAGAGCTCGCGGAGTTGATGCCATCGCTCTTGCAGGCTTTATGCAGGTTCTGAGCCCATACTTCATCGACGAGTACCAATGGCAGATAATGAACATCCACCCAGCAAAAAACATCCAGAAATACGGCGGTCCAGGAATGTACGGACACCACGTACACGAGGCAGTATTGAAGGCGGGAGAAAAGGAATCCGGATGCACAATCCACTACGTTACCAACGATGTGGATAGTGGACCAGTGATATTGCAGGAAACTGTTCCTGTCAAGCCCAACGATACACCAGAAACATTGTCAGAGAGAATTCTGATCCACGAACACCGGGCTTACTCAAAAGCAATTCAACTCCACATCGACGGTCGATTGAAAGTTGAAGAAAAAACCGTCCGAGTCGACGACAGTGGAAAATGGATGAAGCAATGGGAAGCAAGAGAGAAGACCTACATTCAATTCCAAGCTAACGAGTTGCTGAAAGAGGGAAAACGTATAGAGGATATCCTATGACAGCAACCATAATGGATGGGAAACAACTCGCGCGGGAAATAAGAAACAACATAAGACTCGAAGTCGAATCGCTTAAGGAGAAGGGGGTCAATCCCTGTCTTGCTACAATTCTGGTTGGCGACGACCCGGCATCCAAGACGTATCTAAAAATAAAACACCTGGGTTGCCAAGAGGTTGGAATACAATCCAGAGACTATCAACTTCCAGCTTCCACTCACCCTGAGGAACTGTACAAGTTTATGGAGACTCTGAACAACGACCAATCTGTTCATGGCATACTGGTCCAATTGCCACTTCCACCAGGTTTCAACGGCGATTGCCTGATCGAAAAGATAGCGCCACAGAAAGACGTTGACGGACTTCATCCCATCAACGCTGGTCATCTCGCATACCGAAAGTATGAGCTGGTGCCATGCACCCCAAAGGGCATAATGACGCTACTTGCACACTACAGAATAAGCTTAGACGGAAAACATGCGGTTATCATCAATCGCAGCACCCTCGTTGGAAAACCACTTTCATTTCTGCTATCAACGCTGGACCCAATGCAGCTACTCTTCTTGAGCACGGATGTTCTACTTCTCAACGCTGACGCAACCGTGACCATATGCCACTCGAAAACCAAAAATTTGGAGAAGTTCACGAGAGACGCTGATGTTCTTGTCAGTGCCGTGGGAAACAGACCAGACTTCATCATTACGAAGGACATGATCAAAGACGGCGCTGTGATAATTGATGTTGGAACTTCAAAAGTGGATGGAAAAATGTGTGGCGATGTGGATTTCGATAACGTTCTCGAAAAAGCATCCTACATCACACCCGTCCCAGGAGGAGTTGGACCGATGACTGTTGCTATCCTGCTTCACAATACCCTTATCGCATCGGCAAAACAGGAAAAGGTCAGTATCAAATACGACCTGATGGAACTTTGGAACGTTGGAAAGGCACGGGCCAAGTGAAGCCAAATACATTATGGAGAAGAATGAAATGAGTGGAAAAGTATCCATCATAGTTGGTTCAGAAAGCGACCTAGAAATTGCGAGAAAGGCTGAGAGAACCCTGAAAGAACTGGCTGTCAACTATGAGACGAAAATTCTCTCATGCCACAGAAACTACAAGGAACTCGACACATATCTATCATCGTCGGATGTGGACGTATACATAACAATGGCGGGTCTTGCAGCTCATCTCCCAGGATATGTCGCGGCGAGAACCAAGAAACCAGTCATTGGAGTTCCAGTCAACAAAGCTATGCACGGCCTAGATTCACTTCTCTCTATTGTTCAGATGCCAAAAGGCGTTCCGGTTGCGTGTGTCGGAGTAGACAACGCAGAAAACGCAGCCCACCTAGCTCATCGAATTCTCGAATTGAAAAGATAAGCCTCAAAGCAACGGTGGACTCGCAATGAGCTTCACATATGCAAGAGCCGGTGTAGACATACGCAAAGTCAAGAAGATCCACGGAGAGATTGACAGACTAGCCGCGAAGACATTTGTGACAAGAGCGGAAAAGTTTGGGAAAGTGCTTCCCATTCAAGGTCACTATGCTGGTCTAATAGACATTGGCAGTGGACGGGCACTTGCTCTGCACAGTGACGGCGTGGGAACAAAAGCTCTCGTGGCTCTCATGCTTCGACGGTATGAAGGCATAGGGATCGACTGTGTTGCAATGAATGTCAACGACCTCATATGTGTAGGCGCCGAACCAGTTGCACTTGTAGACTATCTCGCGTTAGAGAAGCCAAATCGACATCTCGTAGAAGGCGTAATGAAAGGTCTTCATCACGCAGCTTTGGAATCGGGGGTCGCCATCGTTTCAGGAGAGACCGCGATAATGCCCGATGTCATAAACGGTTTCGACTTGTCCGCAACAAGTGTCGGAATTGTCAAGAAAGACAAGATTGTTGAAGGTACTAGAATGGAAGTTGGAGATTCCGTAATCGGCCTCTCAAGTTCTGGTATACATAGTAACGGTCTGACCTTGGCGAGGAAAGTCCTTCTGAAGAGATTCGATCGACAGATGGCTGAAATGCTTCTCACTCCTACACGAATCTACGTTACGCCCATAATGAACCTCTTGAGATCTGGAGTAGATGTCCACGGAATGGCACACATAACAGGAGGCGCTTACTCTAAACTCAAGAGAATTGGAGCTAGGGCTAAAGTAGGTTTCCAGCTTGACAACCTTTTCCATCCGCAAGAAGTTTTTGAACTGATCCAAAAACGTGGAAGAATTACTGAGAGAGAGATGTACCGAACATTCAATATGGGAACTGGATTTCTAATAGTGGTTGCGAGTACCGATGAGAAAAGAACTCTTAGAATGATTAAGGGCTCAAGGGTTGTGGGCAGTATCACGAAGGAACACAAGGCGATCGTAGAAACACCATCTCAAAAACTGGAGATTGAGCGATGGTGAATAGCAAATGGAACCTATGGGTTTCTGAATACCTGTCACAAAAAGATTCTCCTAAGTCTTTCATTACCATCAACGTTCTTGACTGATTGAGGGTTCACAGTTTGGAGGAATTAGCAGAGAATGCTATTCGAAGAGGTCTTGCTCTTGGGGCGAACTATGTTGAAGCGAGAATTCAGAGCGACACAGAAAGCACATATGCAATGAAAAATGGTGTTCAAGACACTTTTCAAATGTCAAAAAGCCTCGGGATAGGGGTTCGCATCCTAGTCAACGGAGTTTTGGGATTCGCCTCAACAGATAGGCTGACAAAACAGAGTGTAGACGACCTTGTGAAGAATGCGTATGAAATGACGCGTTCTGCATCACGTCTTGTGAAAGACCCAGTTCGACTTTCGCCCGAGAAAGTGATTCAAACCAACTGGGAAACAAAGCTCACCTCTTCTCCTGAGAATGTAAGTCCTGAAGAAAAATTTGATCTACTTCTCGAGATTGAACGCAGGCTTCATCCAAATGAAGTGAATGTAAACCTGCCTTCTCGCTATATCACACTGTCACATGAGAGACAAGAAAAACTCTATGCGAACAGTGAAGGTACAAGGATTCATTCCAAGCTGCCTCGAATTAGCCTCTGGTTCTTTCTCACGGCTTCAAAGCCAGGCAAAGGGACACTTCAAAGATGGATGTATGTTGGAGAGAGCAGAGGATGGGAAGCCGTGAAGGAATGGGATCCTCCCGAACTAGTCTCGAACGAGGCAAAGATGCTGGGGAGAGTTTTAGAGGAGGGTGCCGCTCCGCCTGGAGACGTAACTGATCTCGTCTTGGGATCTGAAGTCGTTGGCATCGTGTGTCACGAGTCATGTGGCCATCCCCAAGAAGCAGACAGAATACTTGGACGAGAGGCGGCGCAGGCTGGAGAATCGTATCTCAAACCTGACATGATCGGTACAAGAATCGGTAGTGAGCATGTTACCATAGTGGACGACCCGACCCTGCCAAGATCATTTGGATACTACCTGTACGATGACGAAGGCGTGGAAGCCAAGGAAAGAGCGTTGATCAGCAAAGGAGTAATAGCAGGTTTTCTTCACAACCGCGAAACCGCAGCGCAATTAGACGAGAAAAGCAATGGCGCCGCACGTTCCGTCGCGTACAGTAGAGAACCTATCATTAGAATGGCGAACACTTACATGAAGCCCGGCGACTTCTCCAAAGAAGAACTCTTTGAGGATGTCAAATCTGGAGTCTACATCAAGAGCTTCATGGAGTGGAACATCGATGACAGAAGATTCAATCAGCGATACGTCGGACTTGAAGCCTATCTGATTCGAGGCGGGGAAATCGACCGTCCCATAAGAAATCCCATACTTGAGGTTACAACGCCCAGCCTCTACAGCAACGTTGCCGCTGTTTCAAAGGAAGTAGACTACCAAGCTGCAACGTGTGGAAAAGGAGACCCCCAACAAGGCGTCCCCGTCTGGACGGGCGGTCCAGAGATTCTAGTTAGAGGACTCAGGGTCGGAGGAACTACGCCTTGAACCCAGATGAAATTGCATCACTGATCGTTGCTGAAGGGGAGAAGCTTGGAGCTTCAGACGTTTCCGCAATCATATCAGAAGAAAAGAAACACATGCTGAGGTTCAGCAACAATTCACTCACAGTACTTCAAACGTGGAATACGATAACGCCAACAATCCATGTTCAGATTGGATCTAAGAGAGCGGGCTGCGCACTTGAGGATCCCACTCCTGTAGCCATCACACTGGCAATTGAGACTCTGATCAAGACAATGAAGCTCATGAGGCCCGGAGATGTAGAGTCAAGACTTCCCCAAGGACCATTCACATATAGAGGGGTTACAGACAACTATGATAGAAGAGTATACTCATCAACGGATGAATTGACAAGAGCAGTTGAAACATCGATTGACTCCGCACTAAATACTGGCGCGAAAAGAGTTTCCGGAGTTCTTGTAGCCACTGAGTGGAAAAGGATTCTGGAAACCTCCACGGGAAGCGAAGGAAAAGAATGTGGAACATTACTTGAACTAACAGTGAGAGCTTTCGTCGATGCTGATTCCAGTGGGCAGGGAGTATCCTGTTCAACAACCTTCCAGAATTTCAATCCGGAAGTTGCAGGAAGAGAAGCGGGAACCACAGCGAAGTTAGCGACTGGCCCAGCTGAAGGTAGAGAAGGGGTCTATCGAGCGGTTCTAGGACCGTTGGTAATGGCTAACTTACTCAACACCGCAGCATCGTCAGCATCAGCCCACGCCGTTGAGATAGGCATGTCATATTTTGCCGCCAAGGTTGGGCAAGAGGTCGCTTCGGAGAAGTTCACTCTGATAGATGATCAACAGTTTCCTAGTGGACCAGGTTCACATGCTTTTGATGATGAAGGCTTTCCCACCAGACCAACGAAGATTGTTGATAGAGGCTTGCTGAAGACTTTGCTTCACAGTTCCTATACAGCGAAGAAATACAATGCTGACTTAACGGGACATGGATACTATAGTGGCCCTTCCGGAATTATTCCTTCTCCATCAAATCTGATCGTTGATCCAGGAAACTGTTCGACAGATGAATTGTTCCAAGAAGTCAACAACGGCATCTACGTCACAAACAACTGGTACACACGTTTTCAGAACTACAGTAGCGGCGACTTTTCGACCATATGCAGAGACGGAGTTTTCATGATAGTAGACGGTGAAATAGCTGGTCCAGTGAAGGGTCTGAGAATAAGTGACAACATGCTAAGAATCATGAAATCCATACGAGCAATATCAAGGGATCGCAAGTGGATTAAGTGGTGGGAAGTGGAGACGCCAATATTGTTGTCACATTTCCTTGTGGACGGAGTAAAAATGACGAAGTCGACCAGTTGATTGCTGAATAAATGCAACAAACTCGATAAGCAGAAGAGTTGACTGAGTTTCAACGATACCAACTAGTGGTCAGGCTTACAATTGCTCTCTATCTGTCCTGAATCCAAAAACCTCTTATTCGTGAATCATACAACCTCCACTTGAAATGATGCTTGACAAAGAAGCTTCTGCAATGCTTTTCATAGAGAAACTTGCTGAACACAAAGTCAGCGCTATAGCCCTCGCGCAGATCGAAAAGATAGCTGCGAAAATTGGAATTGACGAGACAAAACTACTAGAGGTATACGTCAAGGCGAAGAATGCGGTTTCGAAAGTACCATTTGCCAAGACACCCTTCCATAAGAGAATTCTGCTTCTTCCTCAATGCCTAAGATCAAGGGAATGCCCCGCCGCTCTAGGCGACTCCGGATATGTCTGTAAGAGATGCGGAAAGTGCGGACTGCATCGAGTTATCTCAAAGGCCATCGAGCTAGGATACCAAGGAACGTACATAATCTCCGGTGGAAGCATGGTCGGATCCATCCTGAAACGTGAAAAGCCATTAGCATGTCTTGGAATAGCTTGTCTCAAAGAACTCGTATTAGGAAGCTTTGTCTGTGAGAAACTCGGAACAATAAGCCATTTAATAGCGCTGTCACATGATGGTTGCGTCGAAACTGAAGTCAACTGGAACAATGTTGACAATACCCTTACGTTAAGGATAGGCGCACCCTAGATATTTTCCGCTATGATTCCTTCCAATCACAAATACACTTAGAAGGATCGTTTGGAAGAAGTTAGACATCAAGGCCTGTTGCTTCCACAGAGATTGACTTGAACGCCTAGCTTTTGTAGAAATGCTTAAGCGAATCAAACACAGATCTACTATCCAAGGTGTAGACGTTGATGTATGTTCCAAGTTACTACTGGGGATACCCCGCTGGCTGGTACAAAGTGTCTGGGGGACACTATTATCCATACTTTGGACCGCTTTACAGTGCACCTTGGTTCTATCCGTACTACGGCATGTCTTACTATTATCAACCGCACTGCTTACCCTACTACCCGTTCTATTGCTTGCCATACTGAGCCCTTGGTCTACCCTCTTTTTTCTTGGCGATATGTAGTCTACAGGCTGTTCAAGCAAGAAATGGTATGCAACATCATTTTCATTGGAACTCTTGAGTGAACTGTCAATTCTATGAGAATTGATTGGTGATACAGATTTGACTGACTATGTCATTATCGGTAATGGACCTGCTGGCATTCGTGCCGCAGAGACTATCAGAGAACATGATTTGGACTCTAGAATACGGGTGATCTCTGAAGAAAGTCACCTCTACTACTATCGCAGATTGCTTTCAAGGTTCATAGCTGGTAGGTACAAACCCCAAAATCTGAGAGTATACCCACCAGACTTCTATGAAAAGAAAGGTATCGAACAGACACTCGGAAGAACAGTAGAGAAAATAGTACCGAGTGAGAAGCAAGTGTTGCTTGACAACAATGAGAAGATTTCATATGATAAACTACTGCTGGCGGTCGGTGGAAAACCCATAGCTCCAAACTGGCCAGGCTCGACCCTGAAAGGAGTAATGACGATCCGAACACTTGATGATGCCCAGAAGACGATGGACTATATTGCCACAACGAAGGAAGCGGTTGTGGTTGGAGGAGGGTTACTCGGACTGAATCTCGCACAGTCCCTGAGAGAAAGAGGACTGAATGTGAAACTTCTGGTGAGAGGAAATAGACTGTGGCCTGCGATGCTTGACCAAAAGGCCTCAGAGATCATTGTTAGCAGATTGGAGCTTGAGGGAATTGAAGTCAATTTCAGCACTCAGGTTGAGAGCATTGTGGGAGAAAGTGATTCTGCCTCCAAGGTCTTGACGACTGGCAAGAATGAGATACCATGCGAATTGATTATCGTCTCAATCGGTATCAGACCAAGTGTAGATTTTCTGAAGGGTAGTGAGATAAGAATTGACAAGGGAGTAATTGTCAATCAGGAAATGCAGACGAACATTGAAGATATCTACGCGGCCGGCGACGTTGCCCAAGCCTACGATGTCGCATACAAAGAGTATCGTGTAAACACGAGTTGGAGCAACGCCATAGAGCAAGGAACAATCGCCGGGTTAAACATGTCTGGAAAACATGAGACGTTCTGTGGAGGCGTCTGTTCAAACACTGAAAAGATCTATGATGTTGCTTTGACTTCGATAGGAGTCACATATCCACCATCAGCTGACTATGAGATCCTCATACACAACAATGAGAATGTGTATAGGAAATTCGTCCTGAAGGAGGATAAAGTCGTTGGAGCGTTGCTTGTCGGTTACACTAGAGACGCCGACAAGATCGAGAAGCTGATCAGAACAGAAGCCAGTGTGAAAAATCTTGGAGACAAACTGCTGACAGGATTGGCGTAGCGATCTGCAGACCAGCAAAGGATATAACCGATAAGAGGGGAAGACCGAGCGAGGTTAGAGAGTTCGATGAAGGAGTTCACTCTTGAAGAGTTGAAGCAATTTGACGGTAAGGATGGTAAACCGGCGTACGTAGCCTACAACGGAAAAGTCTACGATGTTAGTCAAAGTGGCCTTTGGGACTCGGGATCGCATTTTGAACATTTTGCCGGCATGGATCTAACTAACATCTTCAAGGACGCTCCGCACGGCGAAGAAGTGCTAGAACGTGTGCCAATCGTCGGTGAGTTGAAGACGTGAAAGCTTGTCCCTAGCCTCTTTAGCTTTAAGGCAAATTTGGAGCTTACATTTTCTCTGCTGAAATTTCATTGACGGTGGCTGAGTATGACACAACCTCGAAAACCCAGAATCTCTCCTGACAGCTTTGCTTGTCTAGACGACAAGGAAGAGAACTTGCTAGTGAACGTCGAACTTCCAGGTGTGAAGAAGGAAGATATTGACTTAAGAATGCGAGAAGAGGTCATCTACGTAAGAGCAGAAAGGGAAGATATAGAGTTCCTAGGCCATATACATTCGGCCGAGAAGATAGACCCTGAGAAGGCAAAGGCATCCTTCGAAAATGGTCTCTTGGACATCAAAGTCCCTCTTAAGGAGAGGAAAACTTCCGCCGTCAGAATCAAGATCGATTAGGCTAGATACAGGTAATCAGTCTCTCTCGATTCTGGCCAAATCAAAGGAGTGCGGATTCCGTCTTCATGTTTGATACGGCACTAGGCCTCTGATTGCTAGGGCCTCTCGCAACTTGGTTACTGCTCTTTCCACATCGACTGCACGGTTCGCACCAGTAATGACCAGCTTTCCGCTGGCGAAGATTAGTATTACTACCTTCGGTTCTCTAGGCCTATAGATCAGCCCCGGAAACTGGTCAGGCTCGTATATCGTCCCATCCAACTTGTTTGCCGCATCTTCAAGGTCGATCTGAATGCCGAGATCTGCGGAAGCTACCACATTCCTAATCGTTATGCTCGGCGTTCCCTGAATGACGAGCCCTCCTGTCTTGAGCTCCTCAACTAGTTTGAAAACCGCTCTTTTCGCTCTTTTCTCAGACTTTGCGCCGGCAATAATCAATCTTCCCGTACTGAACACAAGCGTGGCTACGGTCGGTTTCTTCAGTCGATAAACAAGTCCAGGGAATTGGTCTGGCTTGTACTCAACAGTGGGAAACGCTCTCGCAATTGACTGCAAGTCTATGTTCTGATTCAGATTCGCCGAAGCCACAACATTCTCAATATTTATGTTGAACTCGTTTCTCTGCAATTGTTTTCAATGTTACCGTCGTTGACAGATCTAATAAAGTCGAGCGAGTCACAGAACCATTTTCTTTGTAATGTCTAAAGTACTCTACGCGACGTTATGGCACATCGCAAGATTGTCGAGTTCAGCCGGTTCAAAGTCAACCAGACACTGACACGTCAAGAGATAGATCTCCGATCACAACAGAACCAAGACCGCTGATTTCGATATACAGTGGAAAAAAGGGAAAGCTCTTATTAAGGTCCGTGATAGGGTAGGCTTCCAAAACCAAGTGTCTGGGTGAACAAAATGCTTCCAATAACGGTCCTTCAAGCCGCACAGCCACCTGCATCTAATCTTCAGATGCTTCTCTTATTGATCCCGCTCATCTTGTGTTGCATGATGCCCATGTTGATGAGAAGAGGTCAAGGAGCGGCTGCGCCGAGTGGCTCCG
This sequence comes from uncultured Candidatus Bathyarchaeia archaeon, assembly GCA_964549295.1. GTDB lineage: Archaea > Thermoproteota > Bathyarchaeia > 40CM-2-53-6 > CAVXDP01 > CAVXDP01. The sequence continues at coordinate 145 of CAZJUU010000019.1, read as the reverse complement.
CTGGCGAAAGCGATGTCTGGTTTACATCCTACAAACCAGATGAAGCTTTTGAACTTGTGAAGAAAGAGGTTGAGAATTGGCGACAGCAGAGTCTGGAAACAACCAAACCCGCCCGATTCTCGCTGAGAAAAGCTCCAAAGGAAAG
>CAZJUU010000018.1:6214-13211 GCA_964549295.1 uncultured Candidatus Bathyarchaeia archaeon | reverse complement strand
ACGACTTGAATGCAGTCTTCCTTCTTTTCATCCAGCATCTTGAAAACCTTGGCCACGTCGGTATACGGGTACTTGTGAGTTACTAGGGGTTTCACATTCAATTTTTCATCAGCTATAAGCTGAACAACTTCTCTCTGCAAGTCCGTTGATGTCCACCTAACGTAGTTGAATTGTTGGCATTTGCGGAAGCACTCCATCAGGTGTGGATGATGACTGCCGTTGCCAGTAGCTCGAGAGTTTATCATGGTTATTTCCTTGAAGTAGAAGTCTCCGCCGAGGATCCAGTCTGTCTGTGGAGCAAGATGAAAGCCCAATAACACGACTTTTCCGCTGTGCCTACAGATTTTGCACGCTTCTGCTATTGACCCTGTTGTTTGAAGAGTTGAACCAACTGATTCCAAGACAACATCAGCGCCAACCTCCTCAGTCTCTTTCATTACCTGTTCGTACCAATCCTTGTCGTTACGATTGATAGTCGTCTCCACGCCTGCGTGTTTGGCACGTGCAAGTTTGCCAGGATGCTTTCCCACTAGAATTGATTTCTTTGCCCCAGCGATTTTTGCATGAAGAGCAGCAAGTATCCCGACCATACCATCTCCTGTCGAGATCACGGTGTCTCTATAGCCCAGTTGCGCACGGTGAATTCCGTATAGACATGTTGTACCCAGAACCGCGCAAGTGGCTTCTTCATCAGACACTGAATCCGGAATCTTAGAATATTCAGGCAAAGCCTCTTGCCTCGGCACAATAACGTACTCTGCGTGTGGACCACAACTTACCACTCGATCACCCACTCTGACATCTTTTACAGCGTTGCCGATCTCAACAACTTCTCCAACGTTCTCATACCCTGGGAACTGGGGAAACGTGTAGGGATGAATCTTCTTGAATTCTTCAGGAACCTTCTCCATTGTTCCACGATAATCATGAAGTTCCGTTCCGATGCTAATGCCTACGACCTTTGTCTTTACCTTGATCTCAGTTGGTTTGGTAATCTGTGGTTCAGGACGATCGATCACTTGGACATCGTATGGTTTGAGAATGGCTATCTGCTTCATAACTCATCAAAATCGATTATGGCCTTCATCGAATTTATAAGACTAACTTGGATTTCAGTGAGTTTAGGGCTAGTCTCACTTCTTATATGATCGCTTCTGGAATAACCATCATGGAGAGGTGTTTGTCTTGTCAAATTCGGCAGTTGAACTTTTCGACCGATTTTGCGAAGGCTTTGTCGACAGGAACTTGGAAAAAGTGATAGGAGTGTTCAGAGACGACGCGAGATTTCTGGCGCCGGTCATTTCTGAAATTTCGGGAAAGAAAACTTTGACGGATTTCTTTTCCAGAGAGTTGCCAAACATCGAGAAGTACAAGATTCAAAAGCTCGCCATATGGGAAAGAGAGGACGAGACCGTCATAGAGTGGAATAATAACTACACAGACAAGCGAACAGGCATCTCTCACCAAGTAGGCGGAGTGACGATAATCAAAATCAGCAATGGACTAGTTCAAGAAATGAGAGAATACTGCAACATTCCTTCTCAGTGAAGTTGCTTTATATTCCATTTGAACGAGTCCGGCACTCCAAAATCGTTTAGTATCCTATCGCTTGACCGTCTCTCCGAGGATCGGCGGCTCCGGTCATGTAGCCTGTCTTCCTGTTGAACATGACTGCTTGCACTCCTCCAAAATACCACCACTCAGCAATGTTCACGTCTCTAACGATCACCTTGTGTCCCATCTTTCTGAGAGAGTCTTGAGCGGTCTTAGGCACGGCAGGATCCACGTTGACCTCCATATTCTGGGCATGGAATCTTGGAGCGGCGACGGCTTCTCGAAGATCCATTCCGAAGTCTATCACGTTCGTTAGAACCGCGATTGAGGCTGTGATTATTCTTGGTCCTCCAGCTCCACCGAGCGCTATGAAAGGCTTTTCATCTTTGAGCACAATCACAGGTGCCATACTGCTGGCAGGTCTCTTTCCAGGTTCCACGGAGTTCACTCCTCCGGGTTCGGGATCGAAGTCGTGCATCTGATCATTAAGGAGGAATCCAGTTCCTGGAACGGTCACTCCAGACCCGAAATAACATTCTATCGATTCCGTCATTGCCACCACGTTCTTGTCCTTGTCGATCACTGAAAAGTGAACTGTATCGTTTCTGTACCTCTCAGGGTTTCCGGCTTTGATATCGGTCGAAGATTTCTCGGGGTTTATTCTCTTTGCAATTTCTTTCGCATATCCCTTCGAGATCAAACCCTCATACGGTAGTCTCACAAAGTCTGGATCAGCTATGAATTTGCTCTTGTCAGCGAAGGCTTGCATCATAGCTTCGGAGAACAGGTGGATTGATTGGGGACTGTTGTGCCTCATTTTCCCAAGATCAAATTCTTCCAGAATATTCAAGATTTCTATGTCGGCAACGCCGCCGCCACTTGGTGGCGGCATCGAAAATATTTCGTACCCTCTGTAGGTTCCCAGTAGAGGTTTCTTGATTATTGGCCGATAGTGTTCCATATCTCCTTTTGTTATGAACCCCCCGTGCTTTTCCATGTCTTGGTCTATCGCTTCTGCAATCTCACCTCTGTAGAAAGCGTCGATGCCATCGTGCACTATCTTTCTGAAAGTGTTGGCAAGATCTTTGTTGACTATCTTCTCGTTAAGCTGGTATGTTCCTTTCTCTTTGAGGTAGATCTTTCCGGTTGCCGGGAACAGTTTTCCTTTGGTAATCGAGTCGTCTATGTTGTTGGCAAGAGTCTGTGCAAGACGTCTGCTCACTGGAAAACCATTTTCAGCTAGTCTGATTGCGGGTTCAAGCAGTTCCTTGAAGCCCATTGTTCCATATTTCTCCAACGCAAGTACCAGTCCTGCGAGGTTTCCGGGAACTCCAACTGCCTTGTATCCCATCCGATTCGCGTTTTTCTCTACCTCACCTGCTCCCAGGGAGTGAACAGAGTCGGCCGTGACCGTTCTCCTAAAGATGTCTGCTTGCGCTTTCCTCGGAGCTACCTCTCTGCAGTCTATGGCAATCGTTTCACCTGATTGAGAAAGGCGAATCAGAATGAATCCCCCTCCTCCCAGACCAGAGTAGAGGGGAGCGACTACACCCATAGCGGCTGAAGTGGCAACTGCGGCGTCAATCGCGTTGCCTCCTCTCTTCAATACGTCGATACCGGCTTGAGACGCAAGAGGATGAATAGAAGCTACGATTCCGTTTTTTGATGTCATTCTGACCACATCTCCATCTTTAGAGAGTCAGATAGCATTAACAACGTGATGGTCGAGAAGACACTCTTGCTCACAATGATCACTGGGCGAGGTTCCAAGTTGCGCTGGTCTTTTAACCTTTGCCTGCGGCGAAGTGACATCCAGGGAATTCACATCTGACGCGGTTCAGATGTGCGTTTTGACCGTCTTGGTTCAGAAGTATTTCTGGAAGACGTGTGCCAATCTCTAGAGCAGAAGAAAGTGGAAAAGTGTTTCAGTTGGATTCCATCTGCTGCTTCAGAATATGTCGATGAACTTGTAGATTTCCCAGTCTGTTACGTGTTCTCGAAATGCTTTCCATTCATACTCTCTGTTCTCAAGATACAAATTGAACAACTTCTCTCCAAGAATAGCTTTGAGAAAACCACTCTTTTTGAGTTCATTGATGGCTTCTCCAAGAGTTCTTGGCAGGTATTTGTCGGTTCCAACGCCAAGTCTTGTGCGTTCACTCTCCGTTAGCTCGAACACTCTGTGCCTGATCGGGTCTCCTGGGTCAATCTTGTTCTTGATTCCATCTAGTCCGGCGGCCACCATGGATCCCAGTGCCAAATATGGGTTGGCTGTGCAATCTGTGACTCTGTATTCGATTCTGGTGCCTGCCTGTTTCGGAGGCACATCTTGCGAAGGTACTCTAATGGCTGCGTCCCTATGATCTCCACCGTAGAATATTCTTGAGGGGGCTGCCGTTCCGTCTAGAAACCTCTTGTATGAGTTGACCAGTGGAGCACTGAGAACCGTGAGTCCTCTAAGATGCTGCAGTATGCCTCCAATGAAATGGTATGCTGTCTCGCTCAGGTTTAATCCTCTTGAATCGCTTCCGCTATGGAAGACGTTCTTCTTTGCTTGGGAATCCCACAGACTCATGTGAATATGCATACCGGCTCCTGGATGTCCTCCTAGTTGTGCTGGTTGCGGAAGGAATGTTACGTTCAAACCATGTTTTCGAGCGATGGATTTTGTGGCGACCCTGAATGTTACCATGTTGTCAGCGGCTTTCAGTGCTTCGGTGTATCGCATTTGGATTTCGAAAAATGCCGGTCCTCCTTCTTTCAGGAATCTTTCTACTGGAATCCCCATCCCCACTAGCGAGGAGATTGTTTCTTGCATGAATGCATCGTGCGTAAAGGTTGCAAGGGGAGAACCGTATGTCTCCATGAAGGGCGCTACGATCTTTCCGTCTTGAAATGTATAGAGATTGAACTCTGGTTCAAATGCTGCCATCACCTTGTATCCCACTTCGCGAGCTTGCTGCAGGACTCTTCTCAAGAAGTATCTAGCATCAATTTCTGCAGGGGTTCTGTCGACTTCGTGGAGTTCGCAGATGAACCGAGCGTTCTGTGGAGAATATGGCAAGGATGCAAATGTATCAAGATCTGGAATTATCCTGAATTCAGATGATTCGGCGCCGTACACTCCCCCTCGCGTGACTTCTTCGAGGAGGTTGAGTTCAGTAATAAATTTCGCGACGCCTATTCCACTTTCGATGTGATTTCTCAGGAAGTCGGCATGCGATACTTTTGTTCTTATTGGCAGGTCGGAACCAATCCAGTGGAATTGAATGGATGATATCTTCTTCTTGTTGACTATTTCCACTATCCGATCGATCTGATTCATACCGCACACTACACCGATACTATGAGATCAAGAGATAGAAATAATCTACTATTGATCGCTACCTTTTCGCTATCTCTTGCGCGGCCTTGAGAAAGCTGTGAACCTCTTCAATGGTGTTGTAGTGTACCATACTGACTCTGCCTATCTTTGGGATGTTCCAGAAGTCGTGTGCCATGTTCCAAGAATCAAATATGTATCGCAAATCTATGCCATATTTCTTGACGAAACGCGTTTCAACATCCTTCTCATCATGACCGGTAATTCTAAATGCGAAAGTTGGGTCTCGTTCATCGATTCGGTTCACATCTCTTATCCCATGGAACTCTATTCCTGGGATGTCTGGTAGACCTGGAACGTCGTCAAATCCAACAAGCATAGCCTTTGAGAGTTCTTTCTCATATTGCTCTATCGCGTCCAAAGCTATCTTCAAATCTCTTACTCTTCCCGAGTAGTTGGAATACTTTCCCTTGTACCGCTTTGCGACCTGTTTTGACAACCAGACGAAGTAGTCCATGGTTGCCACGGTGGCGGAGAACTTGGAGGGATCGGGTGATCCAAGCTCCCACTTGTCTGGAACGACAGTCAGGTTTCTTTCAACGCTGTATGGATTCAATTTCTCCAACAGCTCACTTCTTCCGTACATGTAGCAGATGTATTTGGGACTGAACAGTTTGTACATGGAAATGACGAGAAAGTCGCAATCTATTTCCTTGACGTCAATGGGTCCGTGTGGGGCGTGATGGACCGCATCAACCACGAAATATGCTCCGACGTCGTGGGCGATCTTTCCAATTTCCTTGAGCGGAGTCTTCGTTCCAAACAAGTTTGCGGCATGAGTAACATTTACAATCTTAGTATTCCCGTCCACTTTGCTTCTCAGATCATCCAAATCTAGCGTAGTATCGTCGTTCAATCTCACCCATCTAGCATCCTTTATCCAACCTCGACGTTCCATCTCAAACCAAGGACTAGCATTTGCCAAGTGTTCCATGTACGTTGAAACAACATTGTTCTCCTTGGTTGTTTCCTTGCCCATGGCATAGCTAAGTCGATAGAAGAGATTTGTCGAGGACTCAGCTGATACTATTGTTCTTGGATCGCCTGCGTTGAGAAAATCAGCGATGGATTTTCTTCCTTCCAAAATGGCTTCGTCAGTCTTTGCTGACTCAGGGTAGTTTGATCCTATGTTTGCAGCACAATCAAGAGCAACCTTGGCCATAGCCTTTACAGATGAGGCGAGAATTTGAGTTCCCGCCCCTGCGTCGAAGAAGATTCTCTTCCTTCCTGTTACGTCTCTCGCTACGTGCGGGAATTTTGCGCGGATTGCTCTTAGAAGCTTTTTATCAAAGACCATGATCGCTATGATGAAGGAAATTTTCTTATAAGCTTTCTTGGAAATGCGACAGACTTATCGTGCAGCCGATTGCCGCTTCTCCCAATTGAGGTAGTTATGTTCTATTCAGAGGAAACTGAGATTGAATCCTTTGTCTATTCTTTTCAAGGAGCCGACCAATAATCTCGTCGCACTTTCCAGATCTTCCAAGCTCAAAACTTCAGAACCTGTATGCGTATACCGTGTTGCGACAGATATTTTTCCACAGGGGATTCCTTTTGAAGTCACCATGATTTTTGCGGCGTCTGTGCACGTTCCAGAGATGTTCTCCAATTGGTATGGAATTTTCTCTTCGTTCGCTGTTCTAGTCATCAATTCCACTATTTTTGGATGAGCCAAGTTTCCCATGGCAAAATCCCAAGCCATATCCTTTATCCCAATGCATGCGCCTCCACCTACGCGTAATGGAAAATCTCTGAACTCAACGCTTGGATAGTCCCCGGGAATGGTGACGTCTAGAACTATCGCCATATCAGGGTCAAGTCGAAAGGCTGCGGCTCTTCCTCCCCTATTACCAACTTCCTCTTGGACAGCGCCAACGACATAGAAAGTGGCATCAGGCCTGGAATCCTTCAGTCTTCGAACAGCTTCAATGGCTACCGCACATAGGGCTCTGTCATCGAGTGACTTACCCGTTACCAGATTCTTGCCAAGTCTTTCAACTTCCCCGTGGAAAGTGACGGGGGCACCGATGAAGACTCCCATGTCTTCCGCCTCTCTCTTAC
>CAZJUU010000018.1:0-6204 GCA_964549295.1 uncultured Candidatus Bathyarchaeia archaeon | reverse complement strand
ACGAATAGATCTCTAAGACGAGGTGGCTTCTCCGGACCCTTAGGACCTCCCATCTCCATATAGTAGACATGCATTCCTGGGGCTCCCACGACCCCAAGAATTGGACCGTGTTTTCCATGTACGTCTACGCGTTCAAACGGTAGAGCTTGCAGTAATGGGAGGCCTACATAGTCAAGCCTCAGAAAACCATCGTCCTCTATGTACTTGACGTTGAGTGCCGGTTCGTCCAGATGTGTTTCTACCATTACCTTCATTGCGTCGTCGGCTGCGCTCTTCTTGGTTGCTATGACGTTTCCAATAGAGTCTATTTCGATCTTGTCAACGTAGCCGACGAGCTCATCTCTGAATATTTCAGCCACCCGTTGCTCGTGACCAGATACTCCGGGAGATTCAGATAGTTTCTTCAATAGATCTAGGAATGTGGTCATGAACTACACTTCAGTATTGATTGTCTATTCACTATCTTCAAATGATTTTAAGACTTTAGACCCTTGGACTTCATTTTACTGAGTGACAGAAACTAAAGCGTTCCTTCACAGTGTTTCCTGCGAAGACCGTTGCGCGTACCCAAGCAATTGTCAAGTTTGGGCTAACAATGAAACACCGTTAGTCGGTCGATGTGAGGTTTCTTGTCCTATTTTGTAGTTCAAGGTACGTTCCGTATGCTTTGGTGTATACATCGGCGTTCTGGGTTTGTGGATCGTACATTCTTCTTATTGGGTTCATCTTCCTAGCTCCATCTTCCAAGCTAGAAATTGATCCTTGAGCAAATCCTGAAAGTATGGCCGCGCCTAAGCACGCTGCCTCTTCGACTTTGAACGTCAATATTCGCTTTCTTGTTATGTCTGATTTCATCTGATTCCACAGATCGCTTCTGCTGCCTCCTCCAATCGATCTGATTTCATTCCATTTGTTGTTGGTAAGTGATTCTAGGCACTCGATATTTCGTCTAAGCATATACCCGACTGATTCCATGATAGCTCTTGTGAAGTGCCCTTTCGTATGACCCAGTGTAATGCCAAAAAATGCTCCACGCGCTTTCGGTTCAAACTCCGGGAACGCGGTTCCTGCGAAATGAGGAAGGACTATTAATCCGTCCGATCCTGCATTGATTTTTGATGCTTCAGATGACAGTATGTCATAGGGATCGACCCTCGACTTCTTGCCCATTTCAATTTCAAGTTCCCCGAAGTTGTCCCTGAACCACCTCAGCACCATACCTGCCGTATAGTTCCATGGCATGAGAAAATATCCATCCTTCGTTGCGTGATGTTGGAGTGGAATTCGCCTTTCAGGATCGTAGAATGGCTCTTTGACAGGTGCTACGAGAGCCATGGCAGCTCCAGTAGTTTCACTAATAAGACTTGGCCTGACATTACCGATGCCAACGGCTCCCGCTGCATGGTCAAGAGCCCCAGTCGCGATCACAGTCTTTGTGCTAAGCCCTGTCTCTCTAGACGCCATTCTTGAGACTGTGCCAACCAAAACGCCTGAAGGGGAAGGTCTGGGCAACTGTTCTTCGGTGATGCCCACAAAATCCAGCATTTCGCTCCACCATTTTCTCTTCACAATGTCGAACATCATTGTAGTACATATTACTGAATAATCAGTCGCAAATTGATTCGAAAGCCTGTGTACTAGGTAATCTTCGACTAACAGATACTTGCTGACTCTCTTGAAGACTTGCGGTTCGTTTTGTTTCATCCAAAGTATCTTGGTGGCGGTCCATGTTGGAACCACATCGTTTTGGCCAGTGACCTCGAATATCTTACGAACCGAAAAATGATCTCGTATGATGTCGCTTTGCTTTGATGAACGATTGTCATACCACACTATGGCTTTGCGAAGAGGTCGGCCTTCATCATCAATTGGTATGAACGTCTCCCCTTGGCTCGAGATCGCAAGCGACACTATATGGTCTGGTTCTATCTTCGAATCCCTAAGCACTCGAGCTATGGCCAGTTTGCAAGCATCCCAGTATCTCTCCGAATCCATTTCTACAAAGTTCATTCTCGGATATTCGAGCGCATACTCCTCACGCGCAACTGCTTGCGCATTTCCGTTCTCATCAAACAGAATCACCTTCAACGAAGTTGTGCCCGCATCAATTCCAAGGAAATACATAGAATCACGCAGTTGCTTACAATCCTCCTAGAGATTTGCCCATCCGAGTGTAAAAAACCTGCGAAAAGAAGAAGCATCTAGTTCCTGTGCCTATGCAAAGAATAGACTTGATGGTGAAAGACAAGACGCCTCAATTTCGGCACGGCTTTTTCACGATCCGTCGCGTATCTAGTGTTTTAAGCTAGTAATGAACCATTATCGGCGTGATTCATGTTGACTAGTCTTGGGAAGGAGCTTAGACTCAAGAAGATATTTGACCGTAACAGCGACACGGTAGTTATTATCCCGATGGATCATCCAACGGAGGGTTATTTCAAGGAATTCGAGGACCCTCGTCCAATTATCTCAGAGCTGGCAAAGGCCGGAGTCAACGCTTTCCTGTTCAGACGCGGTCTGGCTAGATACGCGAAGAACGAGTATGCTGGCAGATCCTCTTTGATTATTCGCGTGACTTCACGATCCTCTTTGCATCATCCTGAAACCAACATAAGCTATGCAACAAGAGTCGAGGAAGCTGTACGTATGGGAGCTGATGCAGTCGCGGCGACCCTATTCGTTGGATCAGAGAAAGAGACAGATGATTTGACAGCTTTTGGTGTATTGTCAGATGCCTGCGACGAGTGGGGAATACCTCTATTGGGAGAGATGGTCCCCGTGAGAAGTAGTTCCAAGCCCTATGACGGGCCGTTCACTGTCGACGATGTCAGAATTGCAGTCAGACTCGGCTGCGAGGAAGGCGCAGATTTCATAAAAACCTTCTACACGGGAGATTCGCATGGTTTCGCCCAGGTTGTCAAATACAGCACGGTACCCGTGATTCTTGCCGGTGGTGCAAAAGCAAACACGTCCAAAGAATTTCTGGCGATGGTGAAAGGAGCTATGGAGGCGGGGGCCAAAGGCGTCGCCATCGGACGCAACGTCTGGGGTTCCAGCGATCCCGTCAATCTGACAAGAGCTTTGTTCAAGATAATTAGAGAAAGAAAGAGCGTCGAAGAGGCCTTGACCATCATCGAGTAATAGCTTGTCCTGCAGAATGTGCGACGAGACCCAACACTGCAGTACTCAAGGCTACGAATGAAATGTTCGAAGCTTTTGGAGCGTCAGCGAGGCTGCGCAATTCGGTTTAGAGAACCCGGATCTCTTCGTCCCCTAGCAAGCACCTGTGTCATATAAATAGGACCTTTTCGAGAATACTCAGAAATAGTAGGTTGAGCCGCGCCATGCTCGTGTCAACCTTTGATATGCTAAGAATCGCCCGAAAAGAACACTATGCGGTGTGTGGCTTTGAGTCTTGGGATTCGGCTTCCCTCAAAGCGATAGTCTCTGCAGCTGAAGAAACACGCTCTCCTGTTATCGTTCAGGCTTCTGAAAGAGAGCTCCTGTATGCTGGAATGGAGAACTATGCTGACATGACTCTGGTCGCTGCTAAGAAGTCGTCGGTGCCGGTTGCAGTCCATCTGGACCATGGATTCACATATGAGATTGTGGCAAGATGCATACGACATGGATTCACGTCGGTTATGATTGATGCATCGAAGTTGCCGTTCGAGAAAAACATAGAGATCACAAGACAAGTTGTCAGGCTCGCCCACGCAACTGGGGTGTCAGTAGAAGCGATGTTGGGAAAGGTTGGGCAGACCCGAGAAGGAGCGACAGAAGTTGTTGCGGAAGACCTCATGACGGATCCAAACCAGGCGGCTCTATTCGTGGCGGAGACGGATGTTGACTCACTCGCGGTTTCAATTGGATCAGTCAGTGGACTCCAAAGTCAGGTTGCATCTCTTGATCTGAAGAGACTTGGTGAGATAAGCAAGATAGTCAGCATCCCACTTTCATTACATGGTGGAACTGGCGTTCCCGAAGATCAGATAAGGGAAGCAATTCGTCTGGGAATTGCCAGAATGCACATCGCTACAGCTTTGTGGCAAGCATACGAGAAGGGTTATCACAAGCAACTCAGTTCGACAAGTTATGTCGACATCTACTCGCTTCTTGATGCAGTGCAAGAGGAAATGAAAACACTGGTCAAGAGCAAGATGAGATTGTTTGGCAGCCCCGGAAAAGCCGTCATAACATAGATGAATAGAAAGCAGTATTCTGCATTGAAGAGAGGTGTGGCGCTCTGCCATACCTAATGGGAATTGATCTGGGAACCACATCGATCAAGTCAGTAATATTCAATCAGAAGGGAAAACGAATAGCGTCAGGCACGTGTGAGTACCGGCAGATTATTGATGCCTCCGACCGCACCGTCGAACTAGATACTGCTGACCTGTGGAGCACTTTTGTGCTGAGCATTAGAGAAGCCTTGAAATCCTTCAGGAGCCCTGCCTCAGAAATCATAAGCCTCGCTGTCACTGATCAAGGAGACACATTTGTTCCTTTAGACGAAGAATACAGGCCGATAGGAAATGCCATTACGTATCTTGATGCAAGGTCACAGAAAGAATCCGAGACAGTGACACGAGATCTGGGAATCGATAGAGTCTTTGCAGTGACGGGACAACCCTTCGTATCCACTTCTTATCCCGCTACGAAGATCCTCTGGATAAGAGACAATAATCCCCAGCTTTTTCGCAGGACGAAACTGTTCGCACCTATTGAGGACTACCTAGTCTACAAACTAACGAACGTCATGGTGTGCGACTATTCTGGCGCTAGCATGACGTTGATGTTTGACATTCAGAAGAAGAAATGGTGGCATGAAATTCTTCACTATCTCCAAATTGATGAAGATCAACTTCCCGAACTTAGAGCCCCCGGAACTCCAATCAGAGATATTGTCCAAGAAGCCTCCAAGAAGACTGGACTGAGTTCTAGTACCACAGTCGCTACAGGAGCACATGATCACACAGCAGCCGCCATCGGAGCCGGAAACATCAAACCTGGAATCGTCACCGAATCTACCGGCGCGGTTTTGGGACTAACCACAACCGTCGATAAACCATTCTTCGATCGGAAGAAGACTATCCTTTGCAACTGTCACGCAGTAGAGAACAAGTACCTACTGTTACTTGTCGGCAAAACTGGAGGCATGGTCCTCCGTTGGTTCAGAGACGAATTCTGTCAATCCGAAATGAACGAAGCGAAAGATAAGAAAATCGAGGCATACGACATTCTTTCGTATAAAGCATCCAAGATTTCTCCAGGATCGGACAAGCTGATCATATTGCCTCATCTAATGGGCGCCGGAACACCTGAAAACAATCCCAAAGCAAGAGGCGTTTTCTTCGGTCTTACATTAGGACATACAAAGGCGCATGTCGCCAGAGCAATCATGGAGTCTGTGGCGTTCATGTTAAGAAGAGATGTTGAGTTGCTGATCGATGAAGGTATGCGCTTGGAGGAGATCAGATCAATCGGAGGAGGAGCTAGAAGCACTCTATGGAACCAAATAAAGGCGGACGTCACACAGAGGAAAGTCGTCACTCCCGAGGTTGAAGAGTCGGCGTCTTTAGGAGTGGGTATTCTGGCCGGCATGTCTGCGAAGATGTTCTCATCAATTGACGATGCTTGCGGGACGATGGTACATATGGGCGGCAGTTATGTACCGAACCAAGAGAATGGAAAGGTGTACAATGATCAATTCGGCAGGTACATCGATCTCTACGAGCATTTGAAAGATCTGTTCTAACGCAGCAAAACTCCACGTCATGGGGTCGGTGACTGTTGACATCGACCACGGTCTCCCATGGCTTGCCATAGCCTGGATTCGGCTCGAGGAAAGATTATGGAATGCTAGGAGATGCTTCTCTTTCAAGAATATTCGGATGCTATGAAATACGCACTTTCGCCATCAAGCCAAAAGTGTGATGAAGACGCGGATATATTTCCTTGTAGACACTGTAGCACCTGTCGTACGTGACTGCTGTTCTTCTGTTCGGTTTGATGACGGTCTTGCACTTGCAGATTTCTTTTGCTGCTTTTCTTAGACTTGGGTATGCTCCGCAGGAGAATCCTGCAAGCATTGCAGCGCCAAGTGACGGCCCTTCCGTTACATTCGGAAGAACAATTTGCTTCCTTAGGATGTCAGCCTTGATCTGCAGCCACATTCTAGATTTTGTTCCTCCACCCATAACT
>CAZJUU010000017.1:0-13391 GCA_964549295.1 uncultured Candidatus Bathyarchaeia archaeon | reverse complement strand
GACAAATCTATTCCAGACCTGCCTGACTCTCCTTACTTGCCAGTTCTGTGAGTGCATCTGAAGCGATCCGTTTGGCGCTCTTTGACTCTGACCTCTGCCCATCTCTTGCTGCTTCGATGAACAGTAAGTGCAGTCACCATCACAAATCCGGTTCTTCTGACAAATCCTCCTTTCTGCCGCTCAATCTAGCCACTTTGTTGCATGAACTCAGTCCCGCAAGAACGCGGGACAAGGTGACTTCGTTTGCAATCTAGCAGATGTCGCCGTAAGTGCGAATTCATCTCTGAAATGCCGTCTATCTCACGTGTTGTCAGAATGAGCTTGACTCTGTCATACGGAATGTGTACGTATGGACGACGACCCCCTTTTTGCATCAAATCCATGATGGCGTTGACAAATGAATCAGTCCTGTGAAAAGTCTTAAAAATCGTGAGGAACTCTTATTCTGGTTAAATCCGTTTGAAGTGAGAAAAATGGAAACGGAGAGAACTGTGTTTGCAAGAAAAGCTTCGGGCCTCATCAGAAGCATATCTGGAACTGACGCACTAATCTATAACATAGTTTTCATGGCACCAATGTCAGTCTTCATCTACGGCGTCTGGGCCTCCGTGATATTCCCTGGAACAGATCTACCTTTGACGGCTTTGCTTTCGATACCTCTTGCCATCATAATTGGCCTCTTTTACGCTATCTATTCTATTTCCATGCCTCGGTCAGGAGGAGACTATGTTTGGGTCAGCAGAGTAATACATCCAGCAATTGGCTTCATGATAAACTTCTTCCTCTTCATCAACGTTCTGAGTCTTGTGGGAACGGAGATTCCATGGATAATTGACTTTGCAGTAACGCCTTACCTCATGATGACTGGAAATACCTCCACGATCGCGGTTGTCGCAACCCCTGAATTCAAGTTCGCACTTTCGATGCTATACTATCTTGGCTGCGCTCTTCTAATTGCCTTTGGAGCAAGAGTTGCTATGAAGGCCTGCATTGCTTCTTTCGCAATGATACTCATGGGATTAGCCGTTTTTGCAGTATCGTGTTTGGCAGCGGGTCCAATGGGATTCCAGTCGAACTTTGACCAGTTCAGTGGAATGAACTACAGTGAAGTCATCCAGACAGCCATCAGCAATGGTTGGCCTGGCCTGAACATACAAGCAACAATGCTAGGCGTACAGTTCACTTTCATCAATTTCCTAGGTTTTACCTCGTCAGTCTACATCTCGGGGGAGATGAAGGATGTACGCCGAACACAGCTATTGGCTATCGTGGGAAGCGCGATCATATTCGGATTCTTAACTTGGATTGCCTACGCCACTGCATACTATTCCATTGGAGGAGACCTTATCGGAGCGATCTCATACCTAGCCGTGATCGAAGACCCAAGCTACAATCTACCCATGTTACCATTCTTCACCTACCTCTTCATGTACGTCACCAGAGACCCCACAGTTGCTGCATTGATGTACATAGGGTGGTCTTTTATGCCACTGTCAGCTGGGCTAACCTACATGTTCATCGCGGTTAGACTGCTCTTCGCATGGTCCTTTGACAGAGTGCTACCGACTGCAATAGCCAAAATAGATCGTCGATTCAACACTCCTTACGTGGCATTGGTCATAACCGTAATTGTGGCAATAATCTATCAGATACTGTGGATATACACAACAGTCATGTCATTCTTCTCCTATCTGGTCTTCGGATGGATGATAATGCAATCCATTTGCGGTATATCGGCCATCATATTCCCGATGAAACGCAAAGACATTTTCGAGAAGTCGCCAGACATAGTGAAACGAAAAATTGGACCTGTACCGGTGCTGTCAATCCTCGGTGTCCTAACTATAATCATCTCAGTATGGTTGGGATATGCAAGCATTGGACCCGCATTCGTAGGTCAGCTGGACTATTCAATATTCGGATTCACACTCGGAACATTCGCGATCGGTCTAATAATATACGGTATTTCAGCCGCATACAACGCACACAAAGGATTACCCTTAGGGCTAACATTCAAAGAAATACCCCCAGAATGATCGGGGAGTTAATACCTCCCCCTCAGCTTTTTCTCGTGATCGGACACGGAGAACAATTGGAGCTGTTGAGAAGACTAATCCACATTTCTGGAATCCTTACAGTAGTTCTCACGAGAGTCATCGGAACAACTGCCGTAACATTGATACTATTCTTACTGATTGCCGTCTACATCATTTCTGAATATTTTAGACTCCACAACAGACATCTTCCAATTATCACAACGATAACGAACTTTTCTGCGCGTAGAGAAGAATTATCAACCTGGATTCTTTGCCCGATCTCCTATGCTGCGGGAATACTAATCGCACTCAACGTGTTTCCTGAACCCATAAATTACGCAACAATAGCTGTTCTAACGGTTGGCGATGGTTTTTCTTCTCTAGTAGGCACGAAATGTGGACGACATGTATTACCTCACAATAGAAATAAGACCGTTGAAGGCTCAACAGCTTTCTTCTTGTCTAGTCTCATGACGACTCTGATTTTTGTTAACCCTATCGTAGCTGTTCTTGGTTCAGTTGTAGGCACAATTGCCGAGTCGTTTGATACGGGAAAGTTGGAGAATGTCATAGTTCCGATAGGCTCAGGATTTTGTATGGACCTTTTACTGCTGGGCATGTAGAGGAACATGTTAACATGTAAGACGGAGAGAGTTGATCTGTGCAATGTGCTGGTGGTTTTCGTTTTGCAAGGGGTCATAGATGCGATCAAAACAAGGCGAAGCATAAAACAGAAGTTCATTGACAAACCCATACAGGACGGGGTTCTGAACCAGATCATTGAATCTGCGACTTGGGCTCCCTCAGCTCATAATTTGCAACCGTGGAGTTTTGTCATAATCAAAGACAAGTCAACGAAGCGAAGACTGGCGGAGAGCATGGCGGCGGCGTGGAGAAAAGACCTTAAACTTGAGTTGAAGGCAAGCAATGAACATGAAATCCGAATTGCATCGTCCATCGATAGAATATCAAACGCTCCGGTTGTCTTAGTAATTTGTCTTACGACAGAGCATCTGCAAAAGTACACCGATAGCAAAAAGTATGAGTGTGAGCATACCATGGCGGTTCAAAGTGTCGCAGCGGCCATTCAGAATCTTCTCTTAACTGCCCATGTACTGAATCTCGGTTCATGCTGGATGTGCGCCCCCCTCTTCTGTCAAGAAAGGGTAAGAAAAGCTCTTGGAATTCCTGACTATATTGAACCACAAGCTCTCGTTCTACTTGGATACTTCGAGGGGTCAATCGAAGCGCCATCAAGAAGACCATCTGCAGAAATCGTTCACATAGACCGTTGGTGAACACTTGATAACTGTACTCGCGGGGGGCGTTGGAGCAGCACGTTTTCTTCAGGGCCTAGTAAGGGTACGTCCACAAGAAGAGATCATCATAATTAGCAATACTGCAGATGACATTGAACTCTACGGGCTCCACATATCGCCGGATATAGACATAGTCATGTACACCTTGGCCGGAATCGTGGACGAAGAGAAAGGATGGGGCATCAAACAAGACACGTTTTATTGCCAAGAAGTCCTTGACCGATTTGGCTGCGAAACATGGCTTAGACTTGGAGACCGCGATCTTGCCACTCACATCTTCAGAACGAACCAACTTCGAAAAGGATCTAAGCTCTCACAAGTGACAGAACAACTTTCAAAGACTCTAGGGTTGAGGACTACGATTCTTCCGATGACCGATGAACCAGTGGAAACCAGAATAATGACTGACGATGGAGAAGTACACTTTGAAGAGTACCTAGTCAAGAAACAGATGAAAGGTACTGTTGAGTCAATTAGGTTTGCTGGGATAGAACAAGCCAATCCCGGACCCAACGTGATTAGTTCCATTCAAGATGCTCAGGCGGTTATACTTGCGCCAAGCAATCCTCTCGTAAGTATAGGTCCAATACTTGCGCTTCGAGGTATGAGATATGCCTTGAAAACGTCTAAGGCTAGGATTGTTGCAGTAAGTCCAATCATCAGAGGATCAGCAATCAGGGGCCCCGCAGACCGAATGATGCAAGCGCTCGGATTGGAAGTTTCATCATTTGGCGTCGCTCAAATGTACCAAGACTTTTTGGACGGATTCGTCTTGGACACGCTGGACAAAGACCAGAAACCCCGCGTAGAAGGCCTCGGATTGAAGGTCGTTGCAACCAATAGTTTGATGAAGAGTCTTCAAGACAAAGAGAACCTTGCAAAAGTGTGCTTAGACCTGGCGTTTGAGTGAATTGTGCTTTTGAACGGTGGTTGACCAAGTTAGCCAGCGTTTTCGTGGCAATTCCTGTCAAGGAACTCTCGGAATCCAAGAGTCGGTTATCATCTATTCTGAGTCTGGAAGAAAGAAAGAATCTTGTATCTGTGATGTTGTCCGATGTCTTGAACGCTGTCACTCAAACAAGCTTGGTCAATCGAATATTGGTGGTTTCACCCAATGCTGATTCTCTAGTAAGTCTCTGTCATCAGATGATTGAGATAATTGAAGAAGTGGATTGTCAAGGTCTCAATCCGGCGCTCAAGATCGCTGTTGACTATGCTGTCCAGAACGCAGCTGGTTCTCTGCTGATTCTGCCAGCAGACATCCCACTAATAGACAGGAGCGATGTTGAGTTGATCATTCGAGCGAGTTCAAATGATGGAGTTGTAATCGTACCCTCGAGAGACGAAATGGGAACAAATGCGCTTATGCTAACGCCTCCCAATATTATTCCGACGACTTTTGGACCGAACAGTTTTCAATCACATCTGAACCTTGCCGAGTCTCACAAAACGTCCACCCGAATTCTCAGGTTGGAAAGAGTATCTCTAGACATTGATACTCCGGATCATCTTAGAGAGTTCCTTTCATTTCCAGTACGTAGCGGGACGAGAGACTATCTTTTCAAAATCAGCCTGACTGACCGTATTAGAAGACTCTAGCTGACCCAATCTCTTCCATCACCAACTGAATTCCGAGAATCATATCCTCATGAGTGATTCAGCCAGTTCAGATCAGGATGATCAATACTTTTCCCAGTGGAGTAGGTCTCTGAGAGCCCGCTTATGCCTAGGCTGAGGCCTAGAACGGGCGTATCCTATGGGAATTAGAGATACCAGTCTGTATGAGGATGGCACTGCCAATAACTCACGCACAGTGTCGGCGTAGTCTTTCTTGTCTCCAGCCACCCAGCAAGTCCCAAGCCCAAGCGCCGTTGCCGCTACTAACATGTTTTCCGTAGCTGCACAGCCATCCTCAAGATAGAACTTTGTGTCTTCGCAAAACACAGCTATGCATGCCGGCGCGTTCTTGATGGACTTACCCTAGTCAGTAATGCCCGCGATTCTACTTTTCATATCGGCATCAGTTACTACAACGAACTGCCAAGGCTGTTTCCCCCATGCAGTTGGCGCCAACCTCCCTGTGTCAACCACTTTCTTAATCAATTCTCTTGAAACACGCCGAGGTTGATACTTTGACGGCTGCATCTTTTTCGGATTGCGTTCAAAGCATCCAAGGAATCCCATCCGATTCTTCATCAACTCCTTCCAAAGAAAAAACTTTCCAAATCAAGCATTATCATTGGCTCCATGAATAACACGACATAGATTCCATGGGTATCATGGGTTCAGTTGATATGTCACGATGTACATCGAGAAAAGATACGGATGCATCAAATCGAAGCACATTCTTAAAGGTGAACAATTTGCTTAGGGCAATTCCTCTTTCGGACAAAGCAGTCCTCTCAACATCCATACTCATCGACTGGGACGGCACAAAATTTCTTTTCGACGCGGGACCTGGGATTACTACGGAAATATACGATCGAAAACTCGGTCTTGCGCAGATACAATTTGTCCTCATCTCTCATTCCCACATCGATCATTTCTGGGACCTAGTCCCACTACTATGGTTGAGAAAAATGCTTGGCCACAAACAAAAAATTCGCATAGTCTGCCCAAGAAACGAACTTCAACTGTTCGAATGGTGCGCGAAGGTCTCTCAAGCTGGAGATCTCGCAGAGGTAGTAGGCATAACGCCCGGAGAGAAACTTGAACTGTCACATTTGAATGTAGAAGCTTTCCAGGTCAAACATGCCGAAGATCAACTCTGTCTAGGTTATGTGGTCTCAGAGCGAACTAGACGAAAAGTGAAGACTGAGAGGCTTGCTGAGAAAGGTGTTCCCTCTCAACTCTGGCGCAGGATCGCCAGAGGCGAGACAATCAACTACAAAGGAGAAACCTTGAGCCTCGAAGATTACTCCTATGAGAAACGGAGAAAAATTGTGTATAGTGGAGATACTAGTCCCTGCGAGGAATTGATCAACGCTGCCAAAGATTCAACCCTACTAATTATTGAAGCAACATTCCTAGATGAAAGCTATCAAGACTTGGCGCATGAATACGGTCATATGATTGTGAGGGATGCTGTCGACATCGGAATCAATGCCAAGGTTAAGAACATACTTCTTACCCACCGATCACTCAGGCATACGCCTGAAGAAGCTCTGAATGAAGCGAAAAAAGTGATCCGGAACCTCTCGGAAGCGCCTCGACTTCAGGTTGGAAAGGAACCGCTCAATCTAGACTAATCGACTTTCTGCAATTGACGTGTCGCTCCGGATCAACTAGCAATCATAGATCGATCCACCAGTCATCTGAGGGAACCATGATCTCCATTGTTAATGAAGGCTAACTTGATTCCTGTCTAGCTGAGCTCCCGCACGACTTCGATCTTGTTGAGAGCCATCATGTATAGGAACAAAGCATGTAGTAACTCAGCATTATGAGGTAGTGTACCAAGTCTCTTGGCAACTGTGATTGGAAGGTCGTAGGTGTCTACCGAATTGGCTGGGACAACGACACGACGCTTAAGGTCATGAATGTTCGCTCGCAGTTTCAGATCCATTGCCAAGTCGTACGTGCATAGGTCTGTGCAGACACCGACAACTATGAACGTATCCACTTCTGGATGCTCTTGTAGCCACTGCTCCATGGTGGTGCCTACGATTGTGTGAAGTGAGTTCTTGTGCACGATGACGAAGTCGTTTGCGAATGGAAGAGATGCAAGTTCAGGGATAGTTTCAACTTCGCGTGAACCACGCACACAGTGGGGACCGTATGCATTGAATTCCTCAGCCTTCTCGCTATGCCATTCCTGAATCAGAATGAAGTTTCTCACGCCACGAGCGTGGGCACGTTGAAACAGGTCGACTATGGGTTTCGCACATGCCGCGGCGCGTGCACTGGACAAAGTTCCCTCATAGCAGAAGCCATTTATCATATCAACCGAACAAACTGCGACACGTGCAGGGTCCCCAGTCAGGGAGTGAAGCGACATCGGTTTTAGGTTGGTGTACCAATCGCTCAGCCACTCGAGAAATTCTCTTCCTTTCTCAATCAGGCTTGGATTTTCTCTTGACATGATTTAGGTTCACTTCAGGTGAGTCAGATCGTCTGGAACATCCTCGTAGCTTGAGGCTTTCTACCTCTTCTTGGACCTGAACAGTCTGTATGGAAGCGTATACATGTTGACCGCGCCAGTCACCCCTTTCTGATCGAAGGTAGCTTTCTTGATGGAACGAATTTCGGGAGCGAACAGTGAATCTTCACATTCCCTTTTCATGATCTGAACGTTTCCCTTGTAGAGTCTGATTGTAACGGTTCCATTCACAAATCTCTGCGTCGAATCGATGAAGGCGTCCAAGTCTTTTCTCAAAGGATGAAGCCACATCCCATGGTAAACCATGTCCGCCCAGAGTCTGTCGATTTCGTGTTTCAGCCGAAGCTGTTCCTTCGCAAGAGCCAAATGCTCCAAGTCGGCATGAGCCTTCAAAAGTATCTCAGCAGCTGGAGCCTCGTATATTTCTCGTGACTTCAACCCCATAATGCCGTCTTCAAGAATGTCTATCTTTCCGACGCCATTTCTGCCACCGATCTCGTTCAGGGTCAGTATCATTTTGACCGGATCTGCTTCGCCATCTACAGACACCGGGACACCGTTCCCATATGAGATCGAGACTGTCGTTGATTCTTCAGGAGCTTTCTCAATCGGAACAGCCCATAAGTAGTCCGATTCTATTTGAGTCGAGAGATCCTCCATTTGACCGCTTCCAATCGAATGTGACCACATGTTGATGTCCCCGCCTATCTTCCCAACCTTCTTCTCCGGGTCTATCCCCTGTTTTCTCAGAATCTCCTCCTCAACCGACCTTGTGAGATCCAATTCTCTGACTGGAGCGATGATCCGAAGCTGTGGAACGTAGTATCTGAAAGCCACCTCCATCCTGTACTGATCATTCCCCTTGCCAGTACAACCATGGGCTACCGCTTCGGTGCCTTCCTTCAGAGCAACATCAGCAACCTTTGACGCAATCAGTATCCTAGACATGGATGTGCCCACGGGATAACCCTGGTATGATCCGTTGGCTTTGATGCAACGAGAAAGGTATTCGATTGCAAATTCCTTCTTCGCATCGAAGAATACTGGTTCGACACCAACGATTTCAGCTCTCTCTTTAGCGGTTTCGATATCTGCTTCGCCTTGACCCACATCAACTAGAACTGGGATTACATCTGTGAACCCGTATTTCTCTTTCAACAGAGTCAGCATGACTGCTGAGTCCAAACCACCCGAATATGCAAGAACGACCTTTCCCATCTCATTTCACTCGAGCATTCTGTTACCCAGTAACATATTCGTGAACTATGCTTCTCAACTTGGAATTGGATTCCCCGAGTCTTGCGACTCGTGATCGTACGAGATTTGAGTATTCTTCAAGATTCTTCTTTCTTTCCTGAAGCATCCTCCCAATCTCTCTCTGAGAAGGACCGCCAACGGATTGACGAGCTTCCAACGAGTTGAGAGGATCGACGACATGCGAGATCTCCGTATCGGTCAGATTCACCTTCTTTCCAGTGATTCTCTCCGAGAGCGAGGACACCATACCCGATGTTACGTCTTTCACTCCCAATCTGTGTTCGACCAAGTCTTTCACGAGGGTTCCGACAAGCTTGTGGGATTGCCGGAATGGAATCCCTTTGCGCGTAAGTTCCTCAGCTAGATCAACTGCCATTGCATAGCTGTTGCGTGTTGCTTTCATCCATTGCTCTGAATTGATCTTCATGCTTGATATGGCTCCCAACATTACCTGCAAGCACACTTTGACCATCTTCAGAGTTGCCCAGAGTGATGGTTTGATTGTTTGAAGATCTCTACTATATCCTGTCGGCAACCCTTTGACCGTGACAAGATTCTCGATCAAGGATGCACATACAGTGCCAGTTTCACCCCTTATGAGTTCCAGTGTACACGGATTCTTCTTCTGAGGCATAACACTCGATGTGGACGAATATGCATCCGCAAGTTCCACATATCCGAACTCCGAACTCGACCAGACAATGAGGTCCTCGCAGATTCGACTCATATTCACCATTAAGATTGCAAGAGATGCAGCCGTCTCGAAGGCGAAGTCACGGGAGCTCACCGCGTCCACAGAATTCTCAACGAGACCTTCGAAACCAAGGAGACTAGCTGTTCTAGATCGGTCTATTGGAAACCTAGTTCCGCCAATCGCAGAAGCTCCCAGTGGATTTCTGTTGACTCTGACGTAGCATGAGATCAACCGGTCCAGATCTCTCAAGAAAATATCAGAATGTGCCAGTAGGTAGTGAGCAAAGTTGCCGATCTGAGCATGTTGAGTATGTGTATACAGAATAATTGGAATCCCAGTTGTTTCCGATGCTTTTCTTAGAAGTACTTGAATTAACTCGATCAGCTTTAGGCATATCTCATTTATTCCAGTTCTCGTCTTCATTCTAATGTCTAACGCAACTTGATCGTTTCTCGATCGCGCGGTGTGAAGCTTGCCTCCCACCTCGATTCCTGCTTCTTTGATCACTCGGTCTTCCAGAAACTCATGAACATCTTCGTAATCGCCCTCAATAGTCAGAGTACCCCTTTCCGACTCTAGTCTCAGTTTCTCCAAAGACTCCAAAATCCTCTTCAGATCGCTCTTCGAGATAATCCCTTGTTCACATAACATTATGTCATGAGCTTCTGTGCCATCTATGTCTTCAAGCAGAATCTCTCGGTCTTGATCTAATGATGACAGGAATCTTCCAGTCAGCTCGTCAGGTTTTTCTCCCAATCTCGACCTGTACAGTCCCTCACTCATCAGCCTCATCAACTTCTGGTAGCTACTTTCAAAGCCCAGTCAAATAGCGATCGTCATGCCCTTTCTTAGCTTTTTTGAGATCCGACTAGTCTGTAGCTCCTTAGCGCCAATCATCTTCGGATAATAAGGAACAGGATACAATGAGCAAGAAGTAAGAAATAGTGCTTTTCGATTCCTAGGGATCTGAGAAAAGGTCGTGAACAGTGGGATCAACTCTTGAATATGAATCCTGCCGAGAATAGGGCAAATTTCGAGCATCTCCTAGAATTGGAAAATGTGCGTCCTGCTCTCCTCCAGAAGAGACGTGGTGATTGCGTTGAATGTGGAGTCTGTGAAAGACGATGCACAATATCGTCTGGAAGAGTTGGTTTCTGTAAGACCCGCATGTGCATAGAGGGCCAGTTGTACACGCTTGTGTACGGTGACATTTCTTCAATGGCTGCTAATCCCATAGAAAAGAAACCTTTCTTTCATTTTTGGCCGGGTAGTTATGCACTCACCGTTGGAACTTGGAGCTGCAATTTCCTGTGTCCCTGGTGCCAGAACTGGGACATAAGCAAGTGTGAACCACATCCTGAAGACGCTCACTACATCAGTCCAGAGAAGCTTGTTAGATTAACGCTTGCCGAAAAGTGCAATGGAGTTTCCATATCATTCAATGAACCTACATTGCTTCTGGAGTATTGTTTGGACCTGTTCCCTCTGGCCAGAAAGAGGGGTTTGTACAATACGTATGTCTCTAATGGTTACATGACGAGTGAGGCTCTTTCAATGCTGGGAGTTGCTGGTATGGATGCGATTAAGTTCGATGTGAAGGGGGGTTCTGAAGCTGTGAAGCGATATTGTGGCGCCAATGTGAATGCTGTCTGGAGGAATGTTGCAGAGGCAAAGAGGCTTGGAATGCACGTTGAAGTTGTGGTTCTGGTCATCCCAAATGTGAATGACGATGATTCGAATATCCGAGAGATAGTGAGTCGACATGTCGGCAATGCCGGTCTGGATACTCCCATTCACTTCACACAGTTCTATCCGACCTATGAGATGACGGATAGAGAGCGAACCCCTGTGAAGAGCCTTGAGAAAGCACATCGCACAGCAAAAGAGATGGGGGTTAGGTACGTTTATACAGGCAATGTTCCTGGACACAGGTTCGAAAACACGTACTGTCCGAACTGTGAAAATGTGTTGATTGAGAGATTTGGCTTTGACATTTTGAAGGTATCCCTAACAGAAGATAAGAGATGCCTGAAATGCGGTGAACATATTCCTATAGTAGGACCAGTTATAAAATGATGAGTTAACTAGCCGGCAGTCGTGAAGAAAAGTTTGACGCAAATCTCTCTAATAGTTCCGGCACATAACGAACAGGAATCTCTTTCGCCACTGATTCGCGAAGCCCAACAATGTTACGAAAAATTCGGAATAGATGGAGAGATAGTGATAGTCGATGATGGAAGTACCGACCAAACTTCGAGTGTTGCAGAGCAGCTCTGCGAAAGGAATATCGCAATCAAATTTGTGCAGTTGAAAGAAAGAAGTGGAAAGACACATGCACTAAAGGCGGGATTCCATTTGGCATCCGGAGATGTAGCAGTCTTCGTCGACGCGGATCGTCAATACGATCTCGAAGATATGCCGTTGCTATATGCCCCGATCCTTTCCAACAAGTATGACCTTGTCAATGGATACCGCGTGAAACGACAGGATAGTACCGTCAGGAGAATCCAGTCGCGAGCATACAATAGGCTCAACAGATGGGTATTTCATGTCAAAACTAGAGATTCAAACTCTGGTTTCAAAGCGATGAGACGCGAAGTTTTCCTTGCTATTGAACCTTTTCTGAAAAAAGACTTTCATCGCTACATGGTCTCGATCGCGGGATACATAGGTTACAGGATTCTTGAGGTTCCAATCTCACATTATCCAAGAAGCGCTGGAAGATCAAAGTATTCAAGTCCAGCCCGATTGACTACAGGTCTCATGGATATGCTTCGAGTAAGATGGCGCCTCCAACGTTTCCGAAACTCGGTGAAAACGTATTGAACTCAACTCCAACCGTTCGTCTCTCGAAAAGGGACGTTATCTTGGGCCTGATTGTTTTTGGAGTAGCGCTTGCGATTAGAATCTGGCACATTTCATTAACGAACTACATAGATCACAATGGCGACAGTTATCATCATTGGCTTACAAGTTACCTAACGGCCACCAACAACTACGGACATACTGACTACAAGGGTGACGCGGTAAACATTGCTTGGTTGCCACTGTACCATTACGTGATTGCAGTTCTGATGAATGTGTTTGATGTGTATAGTCTAGATGTTCAGCATGGCTTCAACATTCTTCTTGGGTCACTAACTTGTCTCATAGTCTTCGCTTTGACACGTAACAAGAGCTCCACAGCCCCGAGCCTCGCGGCCGGTCTTGCTCTAGCTGTTCAACCTTGGTTCGTAGATATCGCGACCCTAGGCATTAGTGAAGTGACAGCCGTCTTTTTCCTAACACTCGGAATCCACATCTTTGTTCGAGACAAAGTTGCTTGGTCAGCCATTCCAGTAATCTTAGCCATGCTTGTCAGATATGAAGCATGGGTGTTTGCCCTCGCACTGCTGGTTATTGGCGTAGTTCAGAGACGCAGCAGTTATCGACAGTTTGTAATCTATTCAATCTTTTGTGCGGCGGTTGTTGTTGGCTGGTCACTGAACAGTTGGACTCAGACGGGCCAGTTGACTTCATGGTATACAATACAGTCGATGACTGTAAGGTGGGATCGTCTTTTCACTATCGGGGTCGGTGGTGTACAGGAATATGTTGAAATGTTGATCGAAGCGACGGCGGGAATGTTCATTTTGGGGCTTGTTGTCGGAATGCTGAAGAAAGATAGAGATACTCGACTGTTATTCTTGCTTGCAGTAGCCTTTTTGTCGATGGTAGTCTTTCAATTTGTTAGGGGAACAGCTCCCTTCCAACTGAGGTTCCTGTCCTACCTTTTTCCACTCACGGCAATTCTCTCATCGAAGGTAACGACTCTACCAACCATTGTTTCAAAGTTCCCCAACAAGAGGATTCTGCTCAGCTTCTTTGCTCTTGCTATTGTGGTCGTCTTCCCTCTTTGGAACCAGTACTGGATTCTGGCGCCAACAACAGACCAGACACGTCTTGACAGACACGTCGCATCTGAGATGGTTGCAGGTGAATTACTT
>CAZJUU010000016.1:0-13557 GCA_964549295.1 uncultured Candidatus Bathyarchaeia archaeon | reverse complement strand
ATTCAAGGCCTGCTGAAGATCGATGCCCTTCTCATTCATGCCGGTCATCCAGTCGTAGAGATTCGAGGCGTAGTCAACAAACTTCATGTCACCTAAGACTATCCAGATTTCGACCAGTGCTCTCATCAGCTCCGCAGCTCGAAAGACCTGCTTCGGATATTGTGTCACACCCAGGCTTGTCCTATACCAATATGCTCCCCAGTTGCTGTCAATCATCTTGAGAAGGAAATTGTCAGTCCAAACGTAGATGCTTGCTCTCACGTTTGAGAATGTGGGTTCGATCTGGTTTGTGAGAGAGCTAATCGTTCTCAGGTAGCTTGTCAGACCAAACATCGCTCTGCCGTTCGAATCTGTGTATTGCGCGCTGTCGGTTTCGTCATGGTAGAATCCACCATAACTCCATAATGACTTTGAATCTTCCTGTCGGCTGAGTATCCAGATAACTGTCTTCTGGGCCCAGTCCGTGTAGATTCTCATTTTCTCTTTGTCTCCCCAGTTGAATTCGTACAGGGCAAGGTAGAGCAGAGCTGTAAGAATCATGCCATTTTCATCGATCTCGGCATGATCCTCTGCATCAGGGTAGCTGAGAACCCATCTTCCATCTGACTGCTGAGATTTGTCATGCCACTTTTCTATGCATGCAACTGCGGCTTTCCTCGCTTGATCATAGAAACTCTTTTCAGATTCAAGAGTTGAGGAAAGGCGCATGTGAAAAGCTGCGAAGGCCAATCCTTCGATTGCGTAAGCATTCCAGAAATACAATTTTCCCTCTTCATTCCATTTGTGCGTTGTCATGTTCCAATAGTGATGGAAGTCTTTGTCGCTTGTCTGCGCCGCCATTATGAACCTAAGAGTAGACTTGAGTTTGTCATCGTATTTCTTTGAAGTGAAGACTTTGTGGTACATCGCGAATGCTGAGGCGGCTAAGGCGTTTTCATCTACGTAGATTCTGTATCGATCGGGTTCGGATGTGACAGCGCTGACAAAGGCTCTCGACCCGGGGAAGTACTCAGTCTCTTGGCCCAGGACCCAGTCAAAACCGTTCGTTATCCTGCTGTCTACATCAGCACCGGCCGCATTGACTGGTACAATCGTCGTAACTGTAAGAATGAGCAGTAGAAGACCTAGAGCGAAGATTCTGTGATCGAGTGTCTGATTTCCCTCTGCCAATTTGGTCAATCACTCCCAAGATGGAGGTCTCAATTTCCTTGCCATGAATTAAACAGTTGCTGAATTAACATGTCTGGTATGGTCCAGAATCATTTGCGCGGTTCTTTCATGTCAAGAGAGTTTTTAGGTGAGGATACACGTTGAAAGGGTTCTGACAGTTCGATCTATCCATCACATCATAGAGTTGTCTTCATTGTCAGATGAGTCAGGGCTTGAACTTTGGAAGCAGAAGAAGCTTCTTGAGATGCGCAGGCTCATGTTGCAGAAAGAGGCCGCAAAAGACAAACCTGAGAAACCTCCTGAAGAAATGGACCCAAACAAGATTCTTGAAAAGCTCTTTGTCGGAAGGGCTTGGGAGGTCTATCACGCAGCAGAACGCCAGTATCCAACTATTACCGAGAAGGTGAAGGAAGCCTTTGTTCAACTGTACCAGCAAGGCAAGTTCAAGGGGCAGATTACTGGGGAGCAACTGTTATGGTTCTTCCGAGATCTCGGATTGAATGTTAGACTTGAGACGAAGATTCGAATACTAGAAAGTGGCGAACTCAAGACTCTGGCTCAGAAACTCAAGGAATCTTAGTCATTTGCTGAGTTTTGTGTCTACCTCGAGATTCTACTCTAACTCCTAGCTTGCGTGCGAGCTTATCCCTCTCCTTGCGGGTTATCCATTCGACCAGCAAGTAGTCCGCGATCTCCTTATCACTCATTCCCAGTCTCCTTGCTTCCTTAACAGTCAATTTGTAAGCCTCTACTTCTGTCGGTCTATCCACATAGCAGTATCGAGTATCGTAGAGATTGGCGCCGTTCCGGAATTGTTTCACATGTACCAACTCGTGAATAACGTCCAGATAAAGAAACTGTTCGCTGGCTTCTTTCAAGTATTTATTGCCGACAACAAGCCTTCCGTCAGTGTCACCAATGTACATGTAATCGTCTGAATCCACTATCTCAACAATTGTATCTTCTAAGATGCGTCTTCTCACTGTTTCATCTGCCATAAGCTCGGCGATTGCGGGTGAATCATGAAGTCCCCCAAATATGTCGGAGAGCTTATGGACGCCAGAAGGCTTGCTTCTGTCGACGAAGAATGAGTTCATCTCAGTCTTATCTCTAGTAAGCGATTCTTCTGAGTTCACTTTGAGCTTCATATGTAAAGAGTTTTCCAATGAACAGTCCCACTGTAACCGATTTCACTCCTTTCAGTGAATAGACGTCAAGTCATATTCGAGAGGTTTTTGAAGATTGGATTCGAATAGATGGTATTGGATCAAATATGGTTGAGTCTCAAGAACTTGGTGATCTCCGTCTGGCGCGCAAGGTGAATCTTCGAAGCTTCAACGCCGTGATAGCCTTCAGTGGATGGCCAGA
This sequence comes from uncultured Candidatus Bathyarchaeia archaeon, assembly GCA_964549295.1. GTDB lineage: Archaea > Thermoproteota > Bathyarchaeia > 40CM-2-53-6 > CAVXDP01 > CAVXDP01. The sequence goes on along the minus strand of CAZJUU010000016.1, from coordinate 11,019 downwards.
TGCAAAACGGGTTGCTACCTACGCTGCGGAATACTTGATCGCTAGATTGAAGGCAGATAAAATAGGTGAGATAGATTCGACCGCTTTCTATGACTTTGCAATTCAGCGTCCCCCGGTCAACATCGAAAAGGGTCTGATTAAGGAGTACAGGCTTCCGCGAAATGAATTGTACGCATTCATCAGCAAGACGGCTTCTTCCAATCTGCTGGTGCTTGTAGGCGAAGAGCCTCATACTAACTGGTTCAGATACGTTGAATCAGTATTACGAATTCTCGAATTGGGTAAGGTGAATCGCATATGTCTACTCGGAGGGTTGATTGATCGAATTCCTCATACGGTCGAACCTTTAGTCTCGGGAGTCGCCACGGCACCAGAATTGGTCGAGGAGATGAAACTACATGGTATTGAGCCTACAGATTACGCAGGACCCAGTGGTATTCACAGTCTCATGATAAGTGAGTGTACGAGACGAGGGGTTTCAGCGTTCAGCCTTTGGGGGCATGTTCCTACGTATATCAAGGATGTTGATGCGCGAACTGCATACCAGCTTCTATGTAAGGTTAGGGCTATCGTAGGCGTGGACATTGATCTGGAAGATATTCGACAGGAAGGGAACCTGTTGAGGAAGCAATTGGACGCTGCAATGGAGCACGATCGATCTTTTTCCGAGGCGGTCCGTCAACTTGAATTTGAATTCAAGGTTGCCAGAAGAAAACCGGACTACATAACCTGAACAAAGAAAGAAGGGAGAGATCCCCAGCTTAGTAGCTACTTCCCTGTATTGCCAGCAGGAGCTCAAGTTCAGTTATGTGCTCTTGTTCCTCCATCAGAATATGTCTAACGTCGTGTTCCAGCAGATGGTCGTAGTATTTTGCGCCTCCAGGCTTCTTCAGTTCATCAAGGATTCCTCGGTAGGTATCGACTGCGACTTTCTCGTCTTTGAGATTTTGTTCAAGAATCCCCTTTATGTCATTTGCAGAATGCGTCTCGGCTATGCCCATGCTGGGAACGCCACCGAGAAGGCCAATGAGGGTTCTGAACTTGTCCTGATGCTTCTTCTCATCCTCAGCAATCTCCTTCAACCTAGCGATAATTGGCTCCGCGTTTATTCCGTCAACTATCTCAGCATGGCTCAGATACTGCACAAACGCTCCATGTTCCAATTCCAGCGCATGATTCAACATCCGCAGAATTGTCTCTTTGGTCATATAATCACCGCTAGCTACAACTGTGGGAGTCTCTCTTATCTTTTTGTCACAACTTCGTAATCCAGAGTCTTCATGACATTCCTGTAGATGAGAACTGCAAGTACACTAGATAATGTGAAGAATATGAGAGGGCACGCAATAATACAGGAGTCGTTCGAAGAACATGAGCTAGATCGATTCTTTGGAGCGGGTCGACTATGAGAAGACTAAGAGTGAAACATGTTGATGCTTTTACAGACAGAGTTTTTGGTGGAAATCCAGCTTGTGTTGTTCCTTCAGCTGAGGAACTGAGCGATGATGAAATGCAATCCATCGCAAACGAGATGAACCTGTCCGAGACCGCATTCATTCTTCCAAGCAAGAGGGCTGACTTTCGGTTACGATGGTTCACACCGAAAAAGGAGATTCAATTCTGTGGACATGCGACTGTTGCGAGTCTTCACGTTCTAGCTGAAGAAAACAGATTCTGGATGACTGAAGACGGTAGGTTCTCATTCAAGATTGAATCGATGGTAGGCATACTTGATGTGATTGTGGAGAAGAAGGGGCCAGCAATTGATATTATACTAAAGTCCCCTCCCATCGATCTAGTGAGAGAAGAACTGAACGAGAGTGAACTTGCAGATGCGTTGAACGTGGAAGTGACAGACCTAGAAACTTCGTGTCCGATCATGAGGGAAAGAGGACTTGACTATCTGTACGTTCCCCTCAGAAAACTTGAGACTCTGAAACTACTGAGTTACGATCATGACAAATTGAAAGAATTTGGTGCTAGGCATGGCATAAAAGGTTTCACAGTCTTCACGAAAGAGACCTTCGAGACAGATTCTAATGTGCATTCGAGATTCTTCACGCCATACTATGGACTGAGGGAAGATCCTACAACAGGATCCTCCCATGGTCCACTGGGAGCATATCTAATCATTAACGGACTAATGAAATTGAAAGAGAACAATGAGATTGAGATAAGGGCCGAGCAAGGAGACATAATGGGCAGACCGGGAAGGATGCTTGTCAAGGTAAGACGTGTGAAAGACGCAACATACAACGCTTGGCTGATTGGTAGAGCGGTTACCGTGCTGGATGGAGAATTGATACTGCCTTGAAGGCCTGAGATATATCGACAAGTGGCTTCGAGAATGCTTTCTTCTTCTGCTGATGAAGCAATGCTGCGGATGGCATGGAGCGTCATGGTGCAGATACGCGCCGAAACTATGCGGCTTTGACTGTGAATCACTTCAAGAAACCCGCGGCGATGACAGCCAGCAGGGAGACTAAAGCCACATAATAGAAACTGAAAGGGAAACCTAAGGAATCCGCAAGATAGCCTATGATGACGGGAGACACAGAACTGAAAGTGAAAGCCAACGTGAAATAGATGCCATAGACCAGGTCTCGATTCTCTTTATTGGTTTTCTCTCCGACGAAAGCCTGAACAACTCCCCCGATACCGACAGTTGCAAATCCAAGAGGAATCAGAATCGCAAGAAGTTGAAGACTGGTTCCGCCATAAGTGAGAAGATACCAGAACGCACATGCCATGCCCAACGCGAGCATCACGATCTTCCTTCTCTCAAATCTGTCTGACAGCCGTCCCCAGAAATATGGTGCAGGTATTCCTGAACCTAGGAAGATGGAAAACAGAAGTCCTGCCTCAAACGGTGTCATGCCTAGGTCTCGGGTAAAGTATGACGGAAGGAAATCCGCTGCTCCCATTCTAATCGCCATCACCATTTCGACGGCTATGATCGCTAATACAGTCTTGTCTTTCAGGACTTGGCGCATATCTCTTAGCAATAGAGCACCAGCTTGCCTGATTCCCACCATAGATCGCCCAGACTCTTTGATGAACAAGAAAGCAATCCCCACGACTGTGCCTGGTATTGAAAACGCTAGAATTGTTTCCTTCCAACCCAAATATGAGAGCAGCAAGCTTGCCAAGATTGGCGTGATAAAGCTTCCAAGCTGTCCAGCTACTATATTGATCCCTAACACTCTGCCTAGTCTTTGTCTAGGAAAAACTTCGGTGATATAGGCAGCTCCTGTTGGATGTTGAGGGCTGGCGCCTATCCCTGCTAAGGTTCGAAGCGTGAAGACATGTCCAAATTCCTGAGAAGCTGCGATTAGAGAGTTGAGCACAGATTGCCAAATCATGCCAAGACCCAGAAGCATTTTCCTAGGTACAAAACGACCAAGAAAGCCCATCAGCAACTGAAGGGCACCACTCGAAAGCCTGAAACCCATGACCAACAATCCCACCGAGCCGTAGGTGAGATTGAATTCCAAGATCATAGACGGGTACAGAACTGGCATTAAACTATCATACGAATGGTTCAAGGCATGAGAGGTCATCACAAGCGGAAATCCAGATCTGGCGTAGCCACGGTCTTTCTCGGTCGTTGCATGATCCCTCATATCATGGAATGAACATTCGATGAAACAACAGCTGGTATTTAGTTGATTTGATTCCTTCCATTGCGAGAGGACGAAGTCATTCTGTAGCTCCTTCAACTGCCCGGATGGTCCTTCATTCGATCGACCACAGTCAGATTCCTTATTAGGTACGAAAATCGACGTAGCTTCAAATGAAGTTAATTGAATGTGATGAGTGTGGCGATCCTATCTACGTGAACGAAGCCACACTGATTCAAGGGTACAGCCTTTGTCCAAAATGCGCTTCCTTTGTGGCCTACCACAGTTTACTGGAACTTGCCTTTGAGACTTGATGCTATGTAGGACCCGTAATTTGGCTCATTCATTCAAATTGTACACCCATATTTTGATTCGAAAGCTTTCGTGGCTTTCTTGAAGCATTGAATCGAAGCATATGTATTCCGGCCCCGACATGTCCAATCCCATAGTTCTTCTGCGCTAAGCCTGTGTTCACAACTGGGGCGATCTTCGTCTTTAGGACTCTTTTCAGGTCAATGCCCAAAGGAGTGCCCATGAAATCTAGATATGGAATCTTGTGCACTTCATGTCTCGCCAGAATAGTCTTCGACATTTGTTTTGTGTTGTTGATACTATGGGATTGTGTTCCACCAGCAGAGCTCTTCGAGAGACTCAAGGACGAATACTACGCCATAAGGAAATGGGATGTCAAGACAGGCCATCCAACGCGTTCCAAACTGCAAGAACTGAAGTTGAATTACATTGCCGAAGATCTAGTTAAGCGAAAGACAATATCTTCCTAGAATTGATCATGACGAGTTCAAATGGCATTCAAAGCTTCCGTGCCAACAGGTCATACTTTTCTTTGGACACGAAAATCGGTAGTTCGTCAAGGTAGATGACGTCCTTCTCTAGGTAGTCCGGACCCTCCAACCACACAACAGCGGTGCAAACCAGTTCCGCATTGGCCCTCAAGACAAGTTTCTTTGATGCCTTCACTGTTCCTCCAGTGGAGACAACATCATCAATTACTGCGACTCTCTTGTTTCTTATTCTGTCAATATTTATTCGATCGAGAACTAACTTCTGAGTACCTTTAGTCGTAATCGAAGTCACTTCTTCACTGAGTATCGGTTCTTCCATGTATGACTTTATGCTCTTTCTAGCTACAGCAAACATTTTGTGACCTAGGTTGCGGGCAACGACGTAAGCAATCGGGATCCCTTTAACTTCCGGAACCAAGAGACATTCAACCTCTTTGTTTTTGAGATGATTTGCAAGTTCTCTTCCAACGGTCTCAGTGAATTCTATGTCGCAGCCGAAGACAAGTTCTGCATTGGAAGCGATCCAAGTGTCTTTGTCGACCTTAATGATTGGCAGTTTCCGTGTCAAACCACAGACTTTTGAAGTGTACCAGTCTTGACCATTGTACAACTCAACGAGTCTCAAGGAATCACGAAAAAGAACCACTTCAGTAGATCTATATCTGCATTTCTCAGCTGATCTGCAATGATCGTCACTGGCGTCTTCCCATCCTTATTCTTGGATAGAGATTTGCCTGATTTCAGTCGACCTAAGCCGTCAGTTTTATAATCCAAGTCACTTCTTCAGCTATTCTCTGGGTAGGTTCGAGATATGGCTGATGAAACGAGGCTCTTTGTCCGAAAATCTAGTGGAATCGTGAGGGCAATCTCACTTAGAGACGCGGTAACGTACAACATGAATTCAGTGAACTTCGGATACGCGTTGACAACTTACCTGCTGGTTTTGGCCACAGTTCCAGGCGCAGACCCGTCGTATTCATCATTGTTAATCGTCTTGATGATTACGCCCTTTATTCTGGTGTATGCTTTCTTTACGGCAACTATGCCTAGGTCAGGTGGAGACTATGTTTTCACAAGTCGTACCCTGCATCCATTTCTGGGTTGGTTGGGAAGTTTCAGTTTGTGGTGGGCTGAGATACTGTTCTTGGGCATCAATAGTTCGTGGGTCGCGACCGTGTACGTTTCTTCAGCACTTTCAAGCGTTGGGTCTCTAGCAGGTTCTGATGTTCTAACTAGTGCGGGTATTGAAGCTGCGACACCTGTCTGGATCTTCATCATAGGATCGATTGTGATTCTAGGCATTGGTGCCACGATAATTAGAGGAGTGAAAACACATTTTGCTTTTCAAACAGTTCTCTGGATAATCGGAATTATCGGTGCCGTAGTGGCATCTGCAGCGGCTTTGGGGACATCGCATTCTGATTTCGTCCGACTGTTCAATGCCTATGCATCGCAGTATATGACCTCTCCAAATCCGTACGAGGACATAATCAACATCGCTAAAGAGACTGGGTTTTCAACCGCAGGATTCAGCTGGTGGGCGACTTTGATGGGAGTCGGCTCTCTCTTCACGGCTTTTGGATACTCTTACTTCTCAACCTATTCAAGTGGAGAAATGAGAAGTGCGTCTGACGTCAAAGTCCAACTGGCAGCCATGATTATTCCGGCATGGGCAACGTTGGCACTTGTACTAGCAACAGCAGTTCCACTAGTCAATTCTGTGGGTATAGAGTTTCTAGGCGGATCTTTCTGGATCTCTATGATAAGCCCAAGCTCATGGCCATTACCTGTTGCACCCTTCCTCAACTTCTACGTTGGATTAATGGTTGAGAACCTGTCTCTCCACGTCTTGCTGGCTCTGGGCTGGATATCTTGGGGTATACTGATTTGCGCTATCCTCTACATGATGCTGACTAGAATGCTGTTCGCTTGGTCTTTTGACAGGCTCATTCCCGAATGGTTCTCAAAAGTGAGTGCAAATCGTCACGCTCCAATAAACTCTACAATATTCATAATGGCGTCCGCAGAAGTTATCTTGCTACTAACGACGATTTTTCCATCAGCCGCGATGCTGGCCACGATAGCTGTGTATGGCGCATCAGCCATGATGACGCTGACTGCTTTTCTTTTCGTCTCGATAGCGGCCATAGTTTTTCCATATAGAAGAAAAGGGATCTACGAAGGATCGCCGGTAAGCAAGTGGAAAATAGGCAACGTGCCACTCATGACGATAGCCGGCATCTTCTCGACGATACTCATAGTAATCCTCAACTACTTCTACTATACCATACCAGCATTCGGCGTCACCGATCCCAAAGTCCTATCATTCATTGTTGGAACAATTGTAGCCGGAATCATAATCTACATTCTCGCTTGGGTTATAAGAAAGAGACAGGGCGTGGATCTAAGTCTAACCTACAGAGAAGTGCCCCCGCACTGAATACTCGGCCAACATCGGATGGAGAATATGCCATTCTATCTCAGAACTCAGACCTCAAGAAAAGAAATTGTCGAAGTTGCGATGGGGAGACTTAAAGCAGATACAGTCCTCCAAAACGCACGAATTGTAAATGTCTATACAAGCGAGATAATCGAGGGCGGAGTCTCGATCAAAGGCGACAGAATCGCCTGCGTTGGGAATGTTGAACACACTCTAGGAAGAGATACCAAAGTCATAGATCTTCACAGCGAATACGTGGTCCCTGGGCTCTTGGACGGGCATATTCATCCAGAGAGTACGATGCTGACTCTCACAGAACTTGCGAAAGCGCTTGTGCCGCATGGAACAGCTGGCATATTGGCGGACATGCATGAAATAACCAATGTCCTCGGCATTAGAGGCTTGAGACTTTTCATCAAAGAAGCCTCAACGCTTCCAATCAAAACCTTCATCGCGGTCCCTTCATCCGTTCCAATGTGCAGCAGGAAAGTCGAAGTTCCAGCCTCATGTCTAGACATCAATGATGTGAAACAAGTACTAGATCTGGATTTGACTGTCAGCCTCGGCGAACTTTTGAACGTTAGAGAGGTGATAGATGGCGGTGCAAGTGTCTACAAGAAGATTGAGGCTGCAATTTCGAAACGTAGGTCAATTGATGGAAACGCGCCGGGACTTATGGGAAAGGAACTTGCAGCGTATATCGCAGCTGGGGCTCAGCACGATCATGAGGCTGTGAACGTAGGAGAAGGATTGGAAAGACTCCGACATGGTATGTGGCTGATGTTCCGCGAGGGATCCTCAGAGAGAAACATGGAGGAACTGACGAGAATCCTGAAAGAGACAGAAGTAGATTCACGCCACTGTTGTTTTGCAACTGATGACAAAGATGCTCGAGATCTTACGTGGGAGGGCCATATAGACCATTGTATTCGCAAAGCAGTCTCAACAGGTGTCGACCCAATTGTTGCCCTTCAAATGGCGACTTTGAACTGTGCAGAGTACATGGAAGTCGACAGAGAAATGGGCGCGATAGCGCCGGGGAAGACCGCTGACATCATAGTGGTCAAAGACCTAAGCGAGTTCAAACCCTCCAAAGTATTCCTGAATGGGAGATTGGTTGCTGAAGAAGGAAGATGTCTCATAGAGTTTCCGAAGTGCAAATATCCAAACTGGGCGCTACATACTTTCAAGATTGCGTCATCAATAGAAGCAACAGATCTCTCCATCAGAAGCTCCAAAAGCCATGCAACGAAGATAAGGGTGATAGATGTTTCTGAGGGTTGTATACTGAGCGGCGAATCAATCGATGAGATCAACGTTCTGAATGGAGAGCTCAAATCCGACACGAACAAGGATCTGTTGAAGTTGTGTGTAGTTCACAGGCATGCAAAAACACCTTCTAGGAGAATCGGCAAAGGGTTCATCAAGGGATTAGGTTTGAAGAGAGGAGCACTTGCCTCAAGCGTAGCTCATGATACTCACAACATCATCTCTGTAGGAGCAAGTGACCAGGATATGGCGACGGCTATGAACGCAATAATCAAGATGGATGGAGGGTTGACAGTTATCTCTGACGGCAACGTCATCGCATCACAGCAATTGAGACTAGGAGGAATAGTGGCTCTCGAAGGCATTGAAAAAGTTGTATACAATCTAACCAATCTAGAGTTGTCAGCTCGAGAGTTGGGCTGTAAAATAGACAGACCATTCATGGTACTGTCTTTTCAAAGCAGCGCATCTATCCCAAAACTAAAACTGTCCACCAGGGGACTCATCGACGTTGAATCGATGAGAATTGTTCCGTTAGAAATCAAGTAGACCAGTCTCTGATACCGGATCAGACAAGTGACAGACATGGATAGAATGACAGGGTTCTACTTCTGTACTGAACACATTGAATTGGTACGTGTTAGAGATGGCCGCCACCAGCCCACGACGGGCAAACTCCTATTTGGTCTGGAACAACGCATGAACTCGTTAATGAATCTGTGAGAAACAAGGGAATACTGATGAGCGAGAAGAGACTGACACAGAAGCTACGTTCCGAGCTTAAAGTGAAAGGACATAGCAGCCGCACCGTATCTGTCGACCACCTTTGTGACCTGCGAGAAGGAATCGAAGGAAACAAGATCCGCAGTCTATTGGATGAGCAAATCTTCAATGAGTATCTTAAGAGTCTCACATTCAAACCGAACGACGCTCTTTTGAACACACAGTCCATGATTGTGATCGCCGCGGCGCAGCCTCAAATCAGACTCGTTTTCACTCATCGCGGAGAACCTCACCAGGTCATAATACCACCCACCTACAACAGTGACATAGACAAGAGTGTCTTGGGAACTCTGTCTTCTATTCTTGGAACCGAAGGATACCATGTGGCAAAGGCTGCTTTGCCATTGAAACTGCTGGCAGTTCGTAGTGGACTGGGAAAATATGGAAGGAATAATATCTGCTATGTCCCAGGCATGGGAAGTTTCAATCGACTTATGGCATTCTACACGGATCTTCCCTGCTCAGAGGAGATCTGGACAGAGCCGCAAATTATGGAAAGATGTATGAGTTGCGAAGCTTGCATTCACGGTTGCCCGGCAGGCGCCATCAAGGCTGACCGTTTTCTTGTTCACGCTGAGCGATGTATTACATTTCATAATGAGCGTATCAACGAATTTCCAGAATGGATAGACCCCTCTTGGCATAATTGCTTGGTCGGATGTCTCTTCTGCCAGAAAGTATGCCCAGAGAATCGCACATTTCTTGACAGAATTGAAGACGGAGACACATTCTCTGAGGAAGAAACCGCACTGATTATGAACGCGACTCAACCCGATCATGTTCCTGCAAGGACCGCTGAAAAACTCAAACGTATCGATATGCTTGAATACTGCGATATTCTGGGACGCAACTTGCGTGTGCTCTTGAATAATGTGTAATCAACCGATCGCAAGACGCGGATTGAACAGCAATCGATCCTCCTTGCGGTAAACCGCCAGTAAGGTAGATGATGAGCTGGAGAATTATGATCATCAGCTGATGTTGCCAAAATCAATCTCTGTTGATACGGAGATAAGACTATCCGGGTGTAACGACACGTCTATGTATTCTCAATACTCTAAACGCGAGTTGAATCGCAGGGCCGACAGTAACTGCAAAGATGAGTGTACCCAGCCATAATGGTCCTCCAAGCAACCACCCTATCAGAACCACACTCACTTCAATCAAGGTACGCGACCAACGTAGACTAGTCCTACCAATCCGTGACAGCACAAGCATCAAGCTATCTCGCGGACCAGCTCCCGCATCCACTCCGACATATATCGCAGTTCCAAATCCCATGAACAGGGTGCCCAACAGAAGATACGCCACTTGAATCCAGAAGACGGTAGGAATGGCGGGAACAAACGGTTTGAGTACGTCAACCCAGATACCAATGAAAAGCATATTCATGACTGTTCCCCAACCTAAGGGTTCTCTGAGAATCACGTCGACAAGTACAACAACGGACGACACACCAATAGTGGCAGCACCGAGTGAAATCGGAAAATGGTAAGTGAGTGCCATGTGCAGAATGTCCCATGGACCAAGACCCAGATTCGCTTGAACCATGACGTTAACGGAAAGTCCGATCAGCAGAAATCCAATCTGAATCACGAAGAAATCATATGCAAATCGTCTCCAGCCGAACCAATGAAATCTGAAAAGTTCTCTAGCCACCAAGTTCACCAAATGATGAATACAAGTCAATCTCAGGGGTATTGAAGGGTTGTGCGCGGACACTTAAGCTTCGTGTGAAGGAATTCACCCTCAATGAATAGGTCTGAGAAATGAATCCGAACTTCCCCAAGATCGTCGGATCTGTAATAGTTAGCTCATTTAACACCAGAAGTCTGCTTAAGCCCATTACATTGATCGATGATGTCATTTCAAACAACTAATGTAAGTTTCTTACGACATGCTCTCTTCTATTCCAGAAACGCCTCTCAAGCTTTTTCGTGAGCAAAGACCCTGTGCAGTGGCAGAGTGTCATATGTGACAGGCCTTTGAACAATGTACGAGTAAATGCAAAGCCTTCTCAATTGCTAAACAGCAAGCTTTTGTCCTACCCTTTGATGTTCTAAACTGGTGAGACGATCTTTGAAGCAACATAAGGGACATGAGA
>CAZJUU010000015.1:0-14227 GCA_964549295.1 uncultured Candidatus Bathyarchaeia archaeon | reverse complement strand
TGATTGTCAAAACAGGAGACGGCAAAAATTCACGCAACCACGTTCTTACGATAAGCTTTTATATCGTTTTCATGTATGGTCCGGCTTCAGAAGGAGTCATGTCATCGTTAACGGTTTTCAAGAAGAATGCGACTTGGTTCTTCGACTTCTTCTATTATTATTTCTATTTCAAATAGAAAGCCAAGACTCGAAGAATAGTTTTCGCGTCTGGGCTGTGTAGGAGGATCTTGTAGTAGTGATTAAAATTAGAAAAAAAGCGAGAAAGCTTGTAGTAAAGTTCGGCGGCACTAGTCTAGCGGATAGTGAACGAATCTCCAGAGCTGCTTCTTCTGTCGCTCGCGAAGCGAAGAAAGGTTCGAAGATTGCTGTGGTGGTCTCAGCGATGGGTAAGATGACAGACCAGCTTCTTGAGACAGTTGTGAAGTCATCTCCCACAGCTAGGTCAAACCCCAAAGCATTGGATGATATACTCTCGATGGGTGAACGGACAAGTGCAAGGGTTTTCCGCGCTGCTTTGAGAAGCAAAGGGATCGACTGCCGTTATTTCGATCCAACGGATATAGAGTGGCCCATTATTACAGACCACTCCTATGGAAATGCAAAACCGATACTGCCTGAATGCAAGCGTAGAATAAGAAAGAACCTTTCGCCATCTTGGAATAGAGGAGTGGTTCAGGTAATTCCAGGCTTCGTAGGCAAGACTCTTGATGGACGAATCACAACTATAGGTCGTGGAGGAAGCGATACCACAGCCTTCATCCTAGCTGAGGCTTTGAACGCTGACGAGGTCATTCTGGTTACAGACGTTCCCGGCATTATGACGGCGGATCCAAAACTTGTGAGAAGACCCAGAGTCCTGCGAACTATCCGAGCTGAGAGTCTCGCGGGACTTGCAGACTCTGGAGCCAAATTCATGCATAAGAAGGCATTAAAATACAAACCAAAATCAATCGATGTGAAAGTCATTGCATCAGCAGCTGGCAGACTCGATATCAGGGGGACCGTGGTCAAAGATGAGTTCCGTACCGATCTTGGAGTAGATTTGGCATATCCGGAACCGGTCTCAATAATCACGGTACTGGGCGATGGCGTGTCAAGAGATCCTACTGTAATTGCTGAAGTTACCGAGAAAATCAAGGCTGCACATGTTCACATGCTGGGAATGACGGCGAATACAAATTCACTACTCATGTATTTGCCAAGCGACGTGCCGAAGTCGCTTATTGATTCAATGCATGCGGCTATTCTGAGGCATAAGAGCATGTTGGCTGTCGCCGTCAAGAGAAACATGGCGATTCTTCGAATAGTGGGCGTTGAACTTGAGGATACCCATGGAGTAATTGCACGAATTTCGGAACCGCTCCGAAACAATCAAATTAACATATCAGGAATTTTCACGATCGCTTCGAGTATCACAGTGCTAGTAGACTGGAATAACCGAGCGAAAACACTTGAATTGATTCAGAAATCTTTGAAGGAGACGCGAAAATGATGAAGGTTGGAGTACTAGGCGCAACCGGAATGGTTGGCCAGATGTACATTAAACTACTTGAAAACCATCCATGGTTTCAGGTCAACTATATAGCAGCGTCCCCAAGATCAGCGGGAAAACAATATTCCGAAGCCGTCGCAGGCAGGTGGCATATGCAAACAGAAATCCCAAGAAATGTCAGAGAACTTATCGTAGAAGATGCATGCAACGTGGAAAAGGCTGCTGGCAAATGCAGCTTCGTATTCTCAGCCCTTGAGATGGACAAACAAGCTATCAGAGATCTAGAGAACAAGTACGCGCAAAATGATGTTCCCGTTGTATCCAATGCTTCCGCCCACAGATGGACGGAAGACGTTCCCATGCTAATACCGGAGATAAACCACCAACACCTAGACATTATCCCAATGCAAAAGAAGAATCATGGCTGGAAGAATGGGTTTGTAGTCGTAAAGCCAAACTGTAGTTTACAGAGCTATCTAACACCTATCTATGCGCTTGAGAAAGCGAACTTCAAAGTAAGCCGAATGATAGTTACAACATTACAGGCTGTTTCAGGAGCAGGTTACCCAGGTGTCGCTTCACTGGACATAGTGGACAATGTCGTGCCCTTCATTGGTGGAGAAGAAGAAAAATCAGAGAAAGAACCGCTCAAAATACTTGGAAAGATCGAGAATAGGAAGTTCATGAACAACGACTCGATGAAGATATCTGCACATTGCAATAGAGTCTCGGTTCATGACGGACACACGGCATGTGTAAGCTTTGAATTTGCAGAAAGAAAACCGTCTAAGGAAGAGATAGTCTGGATATGGCGTGAGTTCAGGTCTCTTCCACAGGAACTGAAGCTTCCTTTCGCTCCAGAACAACCGATAATCTACCGTGAGGAAGAAGATAGACCTCAGCCAAGAAAGGATAGAGACAATGAGAAAGGCATGGCGGTCACCATAGGGAGACTTAGAGAATGCAATGTCTTTGACTACAGGTTTGTGGGATTATCACACAACACCATAAGGGGAGCTGCGGGCGGCGGAATATTGAACGCTGAATTGTTGAAAGCTAAAGGATACATCGGTTGATGAGTGATCGAAAATGAATTCTGGAAAAAGAAAACGACTCAATAGAATAATGCCTGACGGAAAGACTGTGATTGTTCCTATGGATCACGGAGTGACAAACGGACCGATCAGAGGCCTCGAGAACATGCAAACCATCATCAACAAGCTGCTTGAGGGTGGAGCAGATGCAATGGTCATCCACAAGGGCATAGCCAAAACCGTTGACACAGGCAATGCGGGACTGATCGTACATCTGTCAGGAAGCAACCAGTTCAGCCCTGACCCGAACAGAAAGGTTCGTGTCTGCTCCGTGGAGGAAGCGTTGCGTATCGGTGCTGACGCAGTATCCGTCCACATCAATGTGGGAGCTAACAATGAGTCAGAAATGCTTCAGAAATTGGGAAGTGTAGCTGATGAATGCGACGGATTTGGAGTACCACTTCTGGCAATGATGTATCCGAGAGGCGCAAAGATCCAGAGCGAACATGATCCTGAAGCCGTGGCCTTGGCAGCCAGACTCGGCGCAGAACTTGGAGCAGACATAATCAAGACCAACTACACAGGCGACGTTGGAACTTTCCGTAAAGTCACTGGTGGATGCCCCGTACCTGTGATCATAGCTGGAGGACCAAGAGCAAAGACAGATACGGACGTGATCAAGATGGTATGTGATGCGATGACCGCTGGCGGCGTTGGCGTCTCGATTGGGAGAAACGTCTTCCAAAACGACGACCCCACCAGGATGACAAGAGCATTGTCGGCGATAGTCCATCGTGGAGTTGGAGTTGATGAAGCGCTGAGGATTCTTGGGGTTAAAGGTTGAAAGAATTCTGGGTTCGAATCGAAGAAAACCTCCCTCTAGAAAAAAAGAGAGTGATACTTGGCAAATCCACATCCGTTTGTGACGTGACTTTCGTCTCCGACAGGGATGTGGCGCTTGCTCGTGAGATGGGCACAAAGAAGGTGGCCAGCCCGTCGAACGGCGACGTACAGATCCTATCAACTTTTGAACCAGAAAGGATTCGAACCCTTAGGCTTCAGCAACAAAACGTTGGAGTAGAGGTTACTGTTAGAACCGGAAAGGACGAAGAAGTTGCAGGCGCCGCTGCGGAAGCTGGAGCAGAATACGTTCTCATCAGCTGCCCGAACTGGAAGGTTATTCCGTTGGAAAATCTAATCGCCAGAGTCCATGGAAAGAGCAAGCTGATCGCAGAAGTCTCGGATATGGAAGAAGCCAAGACTGCTCTCAAAACCTTGGAGTTGGGATCTGACGGCATCCTTCTCAAGACAGTGAATCCGGACATAATCGATGAAGTTGCCAACATCATCAGATCTGGTGGGAATGCAGTGAAGTTGACTGAAGCCAAGATAACCAACATAAAGCCACTGGGAAATGGTGCTAGAGTCTGTGTTGATACGACAGAGCTCATGAAACATGGTGAAGGTATGCTTGTAGGATGCCAATCGTCAGGACTGTTTCTGGCTCAAGCTGAGGTTGAAGTCAACCCCCACGTAGAGACACGCCCATTCAGAGTCAATGCCGGCCCAGTCTCATGCTACATACTCACGCCTGGAAACAAGACAAAATACCTTTCAGATCTGAGAGCAGGCGACGAGGTTCTCATAGTCGACCGTAGTGGGAATACCAGAATTGGAAATGTTGGAAGAATAAAAATTGAGTCTAGACCTATGACCTTAATTGAAGCGGAAGCTGAAAGCATCAGAATCAAAACCGTGACCCAAAACGCGGAAACCATTCGTCTCGTCACTCCAACCGGATCAGTCTCAGTTTCTGAATTGAAAGTTGGAGACACGGTCCTTGCAAGACTCGAAGAAGGAGGACGTCATTTTGGAGCCCTCGTCAGAGACGAGATGGTGATAGAAAGGTGACTCTTCATCTTTGTGCGCCTATTCCAGCCTCAACAGTTCAAAAAGTTTTGAGACTACTTGAAATGGCGGAAAAGAAAGGTGCAGACCTGATTGAGCTTAGACTAGACTACCTGAAAAAAGAACCAGACTTACGGAGACTGATTTCTGCAACAAGACTTCCCATAATTGCCACGAATCGAATCGCGAGCGAGGGAGGAAGATTTAGAGGAGAAGAATCAACTCGGATTCAGTCTCTTCTTGACTCTGCCAAAATTGGATGCAAGTTTATTGATTTGGAACTCGCGACGAAAAACGTTGGAGACATAATCAGAAAAGTGAAGAAGTTCGGAGCCAAGGCCATCGTGTCACATCATGACCCTCATTCCACACCAGATCTTCGAATTCTCAACAACATCCTTAGAAAAGAGATGAAGGTCGGAGCAGACATCTGCAAAATTGTAACGACTGCAAACAATCTCAACGACAACCTAAGGATGCTTGAATTTATCTCAGAAGCTAGCAGAAGAACAGAGATCGTCTCATTTGCTATGGGGAGACTTGGCGTAGTTTCTCGCATCCTCTCGCCACTTTTCGGAGCATCATTCACATTCGCATCTGTAGAGCCTGGCGCTGAATCGGCAATCGGACAATTAACGTTAGATGAAGCCAGGAACATTTACAGATTGATGAGGTTGGAGTAGGTGGAGATCTCAAGCAATACAAGACTTTGTGGACTGATAGGCGATCCTGTCAAACATTCGATCAGTCCTAACATGTTCAACGCGGCTTTCAAAGTCACCAACCTCGACTTCGCTTACCTTGCAATGAACGTTAGGAAAAACAATCTTGCTTGGGCCATGAAAGCTGTGAAAGCTCTCAACATACATGGGCTGAATGTGACTATTCCACATAAGATCAATGTTGTGAAGCACCTAGACTGGATTGATTCTGAAGCGAGAATGATTGGCGCAGTCAATACAATTCTGAATAATAGGGGAGAGCTGGAAGGGTACAACACAGATGGAATTGGTGCAGTGCGAGCAATTGAGGAAAGTGACACAAGGCTGGAAGGGAAAACGGCAGTACTGATCGGAAGTGGCGGAGCGGCCAGAGCGATTGCATTTGCACTATCTGATCGAGTTGAAAAATTGACCATTCTGAATAGACATGCAGACAAGGCTAGAAAACTCTCAGCAGAGCTCACCCGAAAAAAGGGAGGAAGAGCATGCTCCGGAAGTCTTGGAAAAAGAGATTTGAAGCTTGCCATGTCCGAAGCTGATTTGGTTGTTAACGCGACATCGGTTGGAATGCATCCACAAGACAACATCTCGTTTCTGAACAGTTCGTTTCTCAGACCTGATCAAATGGTTTTCGACATAGTCTACAATCCTTTGGAGACGATGCTGTTGAAGGAAGCTACAAGGGTCGGTGCCAAGGCTGTAAATGGCCTCGGCATGTTGGTTCATCAAGCTGCAGAGGCGTTCAAGATTTGGACTGGAAGAGATGCCCCGATAGAACTGATGCGAAAAATCGGTAATGAAGAACTGTTGAGATTGAGCGGAAGAGAATGAAAGCCGATGCAATCTCCTACGGGGCAGTCACGGTTGTCAATGCCATATCAATGGGAAAAGGAGCTGCGCTTGGAATCGACTTGTGGACTCGTGCAAATGTGACTTTGAATAATAGTGCGGGCGAAGTTGATGTATGCATCAAGTCCGATCCAAATGAAAATCCTAGGCTCACCGTTGCAGTAGTCAGAAGTGTTCTCGGCTGGTTTAGACAGGAAAACAAGCATGGCGCCAAGGTTGAGATTGATTCAAACATTCCAATCGCACGTGGACTGAAGAGTAGCAGCGCCGCTGCAAACGCAATCACTTTGGCGACTCTTGGCGCTCTTGGAAAAAAGTTGCCTGATCTTGAGGTTGTTAAGCTAGGTGTGAAAGCAGCGGTTGAAGCAGGCGTTACTATAACAGGAGCCTTCGACGATGCCTGCGCATCGTATTTTGGAAGACTGGTTGTCACAGACAACAAGAGATTGAAGATCGAACGATCCTACGATATTAGGAAACGCTATCATGTTTTGATCCATGTTCCAGAGTCGAAGAGTTATACTATCAGCTCAAATGTTGAAGGGATGAAAGACATCGCTCCACTGATCAGAGCAGCGCATGAACAAGCACGCAGAGGAAGTTTCTGGGACGCTATGTGCTTCAATGGATATGCACATTCAGTAGCGTTAGGTTATGATCCAAGCATAGTTTTGAAAGCTCTTTCCGCAGGTGCCATTGCGTCAGGACTTTCCGGAAAAGGACCAGCGGTTGCCGCAGTTGTTCCACCCAGCAAGGTTGATTCAGTCAAAGAGGCTTGGAAGAATTATCCTGGGAAACTGATACTGGCTGGAATAAACAGGAGAAAGGCACATTTGCTAGGATGATTCCCTTGGGCCAAGTCATCATCAATCCCACCCGAGAACTTGCTGGGGTTTTGAAAGCGCCTCCTTCCAAAGCGTATACTCATCGATCACTCATAGCCGCTGCGCTTTCTGAAGGTCGCTCAGACATAGTCAATCCACTAAGCAGTGATGATTCTGAAGCAACGTTAGGCGCGGTGCAAGCTTACGGAGCTCTTGTTGAAAGGGAAGAAGACGTATGGAAAGTCACTGGTCGATCTGAGCCTGTAGCTCCAAGCAATGTCGTTGATTGCGGCGAGTCAGGCGCGACGATTCGATTTATGACGCCAGTATCAGCGCTAGCCAAAGGAATCTCAGTGCTGACGGGGAGATCTCAACTTTTGAGAAGACCAATCGGCCCATTGCTTCATTCCATGAGAGAACTCGGTGTAACATGCTACACAGTCCGTGGCGGCGGATATCCACCCGTAATCGTCTTTGGCGGAAGAATCCACGGTGGAAGAACATCACTGCGCGGAGACGTCAGTTCACAGTTTGTATCAGGATTGCTCTTCGCAGCCCCCAGAGCTCAAAATGATGTTGTGATTCGATTAACCACAAATTTGGAGTCACGGCAGTATGTGGATATGACTCTCAATGTTCTGAATCTTCATGGAATAAAAGTGGAAACGAGTTCCGATCCTAGGGAGTACTATGTCCAAAAAAGGCAAGAATACAAGCCCACGAATCACATGATTCCAGGAGACTATTCATCTGCAGCCTTCATTCTAGCTGGAGCCGCGATAACAGGTTCGAGGATAACTGTAAAAGACCTTGCTAGAGAGTCATTTCAAGGAGACAAAGCCATCATCCAGATACTTTCAAACATGGGCGCAAACATCAACGTTTCAGAAGACTCAGTTAGGATACATGGAGGACAATTGTCAGGCTTGGAAATTGATGTTGATCAGATACCTGACTTGGTGCCTGTAATTGTGGTTCTCGGGTGCTATGCCAAAGGTAGAACAGTCATCCGAAAGGCTGGCAGACTCAGAATCAAGGAATCCGACAGGCTTTCGACGCTGGCATCCGAACTTGGAAAGATGAACGCCTCGATCCACGTGGCCGACGACACTTTGACAGTTAAAGGCTCATCACCAGTTAAAGGCGCAGTCATAGATTCGCACGGCGATCATAGAATCGCGATGGCATGCTCGATTGCAGCTCTGGGAGCGGAAGGAAGCACTACGATAAGAGATGCGGAGTGTGTGAACAAGTCTTATCCAAGATTCTATGAAGATCTGAAGAGGATAGGTGTGAAGACAGGTGGCAGGTAACACCATAGGAAAAGAATTTACTGTAACATACTTTGGGGAAAGTCATGGAAGATGCGTAGGAGCAGTTGTAGATGGTTGCCCTGCTGGCCTACCAATTTCGGAAGAGATAGTTCAGAAAGACCTGGATAGGCGAGTGCCACGTGACAGCAAGGTAGTCTCACCCAGAGTCGAACTGGACAAAGTTGAGATCCTTTCAGGAGTTTTTGAAGGATATACTACGGGCGCTCCAATCTGCATGCTTACATGGAACAGGGATGTTGACGATTCGCCGTACTCGGAGATCAGGTATAAACCCAGACCAGGACATGCTGACTATCCAGCGTCGCAGCGATATGGAGGCTACAACGATTTTCGCGGCGGAGGAGTCTTCTCTGGAAGATCAACAGTTTCACTCATACTTGCAGGGGCGATAGCTCGCCGTCTCCTAGAAAGAATTGGAGTTGAGTTGCTTTCCCACGCAATTGAGATCGGGGGAATAAGAGTAGATCCTCAACCCTCATTAGATGACATTCGAAAACTCACGTATGAAAATGCTGTGCGATGTGCAGACCCGACCGTAGCTGGAAAAATGGAAGCGGCCATTCTCGAAACCGCAAAACAAGGCGATAGCGTCGGAGGCGTCGTGGAAGGAGCAGCTTTGAATTTGCCCGCAGGAATTGGAGACCCCTTGTTCGACTCGCTGGACGCTGACCTCGCGAAACTTCTCTTCGACATACCCGGAGTGAAAGGTGTAGAGTTTGGTGTGGGAATGGAGTCCGCTCGATTGAAAGGATCATCAAGCAATGATGAATACATGGTTCAATCGGGAAAGATAACGACCATAACGAATAGGGCTGGTGGAATAGTGGGAGGCCTATCAACTGGCCAACCCATTAGAGTGCGTGTTGCATTCAAACCAACCTCCTCCATAGTGAAAGTGCAGAGAACAGTTGATCTTGGCGAAATGAGAAACGACGCAATCGAAGTGAAAGGAAGGCATGATCCTTGCATTGTTCCAAAAGCTGTTCCAGTTGTTGAAGCAGTCATAGCAATTGTCTTGACAGACCACATGATCAGAGCCGGAACAATTCAGAGAGTTCTTGGAAGGAAGGATACATGAATCGACTGAAAGACCTGCGAAATCAGATGGATCAGCTGGACGCTTCCATAGTGGAACTTCTAGGCAAACGTGTTGAACTTTCACGAAAGATTGGTAGAACAAAGCAGAAGGCTAGAATGAGAGTCCATGATCCTCAAAGAGAGAAAGAGGTCATTTCGAGGGTTGTGAAACTTGCTTCTGAACACGGTCTACGAGAAGAAGACCTACGGGAAACATACGACAAGATAATTTCGATGAGCAGAAATGTTCAGGAGAAAGAAGAGAAGGTGGCTTTTCTAGGCCCGCGTGGAACTTTCTGTGAACAGGCATCCAGAAGCTACTTCAGGAATTCTGCGGTCAGCTTCATTGAGCATCCAACAATAGCTGATGTGTTTAGAGCTGTTAATGTCAGTGAAGCTGATTATGGTGTTACGCCAGTTGAGAACTCAACTGAAGGGTCGGTGAATATGGCACTTGACTTGCTTCTTACTTCTGATCTGAAAGTTTGTGGAGAGATCGAGGAGAGAATAAGACACAATTTGATCACGAGGCCTGAGACGAAATGGCAGAACGTTCGAACTGTGATCTCTCATCCCCAGGCTCTGGCTCAATGTAGGAAATTCCTTGAACAAAACCTTCCGCAGGCAAAGACAAAGGAAGTGAGCAGTACATCGGCTGCGGTGAACATGGCTAAGAGACTGGGAAACGTGGCGGCTATTGGAACAGAACTGGCAGCCAAGATTTGTGGCATGGATGTTGTGGCGCGTGGAATAGAAGATAATCCGAAGAATTTCACGCGTTTCTTTGTTCTAGGTCGCGAAGACGCAGAACCGACGGGTGATGATAAGACCTCGACAATATTCTCTGTTAGACATGTTCCCGGAGCGTTGTTCGATGCACTTCAAGCTTTTGCCAAGAGAAAATTGAATCTGACTAAGATAGAGTCACGTCCAACGCGTAGAGTACCATGGGAATACGTGTTCTACTGCGATTTTGAAGGCCACAGGAATGATGAGAAATGTCAAGCAGCTCTCAAGGACCTGGAGTCGAAATGCATCTTCCTAAAGGTTCTCGGCTCATATCCAAAAGCACGGTAGCGGTCGTCGGCGGAACCGGCCGCATGGGAAGAGTACTTGTAAGAATGCTTCAACCAAGCGGAGCAAAGATCTTCATCTGCAGCCGCAACCCTCGAAGAGCTAGAGTGCTATCTCAGCGCTTGAATGTCGAGGTTAGAGGAATGGACCATGTTCAAGATGCAGATGTAGTTGTCGTCTCAGTTCCCATCGATAAAACAGTTACGACATGTAGACAGCTTCTGAAAAGAATGAAACCTCAATCACTCCTAATTGATGTGGCATCTGTCAAGAAGGGAACAGTTGACGCAATCAAGAAACATGTTCCAGAAAACATGGAGTATCTGAGTCTCCACCCACTTTTTGGACCTGAGACGAAGGATTTCAGGCGAGAAAATGTTTTGGCCATTTCTCTGCGAAAGGGACCGCTATCAGTTTCAATGCTCAGATTCCTCTCAAAGCGTGGTTTACGAACGACCCATGTAACGATTGATGGCCACGATCGAACGATGGCGGTTACACAGGCGCTTCACCACTTTGCCTACGCTGCACTGGCCACATGTATGACAACACTGATGAGAAAGAATAATCTTCAGAGGTTTTCAACGAGATCCATGAGAAAGACATTTGAATTGATCCGGTCTTTGTCAGAGAACGTTGAGACAATCATGGAGATACAGGGGATGAATCCATACTCGGCGACCATGAGAAGAAAATATGCGAAAACCGTCGCTTCACTTCTCCCCATGGACGACAGAACAATCCGCAAAATCATGTACGCAATGGAGACGATTCAGGAATTGCCGTCGACAGATATTTAGATGGCACAGTCACAGCCTTCTTCAGCTATCCTATTTTGGCAGAATAGATGCGATAACATCCTGTAGGAACGAAAGTGAGTGCAACCAATTTTTGCAGAGTGAATCTGGATCGAGTGTGAAGACTGCTACTTGGACACTCTCTTTCCTATCTTGATGAGGCGCTTGCCAAGTCCTTTCTTTGCTTTCTTAGCCGTTCTACGAAGTCCCCGTTTCACTTTCGTCTTCAATCTTGGGTGTCTCTTGACCTTTCGCGTCTTCCTCAATTTCTTACGTTTGACCATGTCGATATAATACATTGATACATTTCATAAGACTTTGGGTCGAACAAAAACTGTTGAAGATTTCATCTTGTGTGTTACTGAGTTTCGACTCACAGTTCGACTTCGACAAAATTTTCTAGAATTCCAATCCCGTTGATACTTACTTGAACTCTGTCTCTATGTTTCAGGAATATTGGAGGTTTGTGCATGAAACCAACTCCCTCAGGAGTTCCAGTCATAATTACAGTTCCAGGGAGAAGTGTCATGCAACGTGAGAGAAATGATATCACCGTTTCAACGGGGAATACCATGTTGCTAGTGCTTGAATCTTGGAGCAGACGTTTGTTTACACGAGTCTGAATTCTCGTTTTTGACAAATTGAGATCTGACTCTATCCATGGTCCTAACGGGCAGAATGTGTCAAAGGATTTGCCTCTGGTCCACTGTCCATCCTTCTTCAATTGACAATCTCTAGCGCTAACGTCGTTGCCACATGTCCAACCGAAAACATAGTCCAACGCTTCACTTTCAGCAACGTTCTTTGCTTTTCTACCAATAACTGCAACAAGTTCTCCCTCATAGTCGACCTCGCTCGGAGCCATCTTTGGTAGAACAATTAGGTCTCTGTGACCTATCACGCTTGTAGTTGCCTTAAGAAACAGTACAGGCTCCTTTGGCACTGACCATTTTCCCTCTTTCGCATGGGAATGATAGTTGACTCCCAAGGCGAGAACATTTGGAGGAAATACAGGAGGAAGATACTTCACTATCTCTGACAGAGACATCGTTTCATCTGTCTGAGAGAGTCTCCACAACTCATCTCCGTTGCAGATCCTTACGACATCACCCTCTAAAATGCCGTACGCATAAGCGTTTGTCTTGGGATGTACAAAATGAACATATTTCAAATTTCAATCATGTCCTCTTGGAGACTGCGAATCTTCGAAAGGGAAAACGAATCATAGCGGTTCAGAGTTAGGCATGAGCGGGCGGAATTAATGCTCGTGTCCTCTTTGTTCCATCTCCTTCTTCCATTCTTCAAGATTGATTTTCTTGCCCCAAAGAGGTGAAAGCGAGCGCAATCTGGAAACAACATCTGGAATAACGTTCAGTACATAGTCCACCTCCTCTTCCGTATTCTCACGTCCCAATGTCAGAAGCAGTGAACCGTGGGCCTCAACTTCGTTAAGTCCTATGGCCATGAGCACATGTGAAGGTTCCAAAGTCTTTGATGAACACGCGGAACCTGTGGCTGAAGATATCCCCCTCTCGTCCAGATTAAGAAGTAGTGATTCCCCTTCGATCCCATTGAATCTTAGGTGGACGTTGTTGGGCAATCGCGATTGCTGGTGACCATTCATATAGGATTCTGGAACATTCGCCAATACGCCCTTGATCAATTTGTCTCTCAGTCCAATCAGATACAACGAATCCTTTCCCATCCTTTCTTCAGCAAGCTGAGCCGCTTTTCCAAATCCCACTATCTCAGGAACGTTTTCTGATCCAGACCTCAAACCCATCTCCTGTCCGCCTCCATGAATAGTTGGCTCAACCCTTGTCCCCTGTCTGATGAAAAGCGCGCCCATGCCCTTTGGGCCATACATGTCGTTTGACGATATGGACATTAGATCGATATTCTCATCCTGAACGTTCACTGCAACTTGGTGAACCGCTGGGACGCCATCAACATGCAGCGGTACATTATGTTCTTTCGCTATTCTTCCCACCTCCTTGATTGGTTGAATTGTTCCAATCTCGCCGTTAGCGTAGGCAAGCGTTATCAGAATCGTTTCGTGGTCTATCTCAGCTTCAACCCTTTTCGGGTCAACCATTCCATATCTGTCGACAGGCAGGTGGCTGATCTTGAACCCATCTTTGGCTAGATCTTTGCAGATGTTTACGATCGAGATGTGCTCTATTGATGTTGTTATGATGTGGTTGCCTTTCTCCCGATTTCTGTACGCTACGCCTTTGATTGCAAGATTGTTACTCTCGGTCGCTCCAGAGGTGAAGTAAATCTCTCCACTTTTCGCGCCTATCAACTTCGCAACGCTTTCCCGTGCTTCAGTGAGAGCTTTCCGGGGTTCGGTTCCAGCCAAATGGAGAGAGGACGGGTTTCCAAACTTTTCGCTGTAGTATGGCATCATCGCCGCGATGACTTGAGGATCCAAAGGTGTGGCAGCAGCGTGATCCATGTATATTCTAGAAACCAAACTCATGCACGTCTTTTTCAGTCGAGTCTAAAACCACATTACGCCGTCCGCGTCTAGAACAAGGTCGTTTAGAGTTGCGGCTCCGACGATCTTCGCGTCTTCCACGAAGTCTCCACGCTTCAAATTCAAAAGTTGTGTACTCTGCTCACAGACCATCAACTTCACACCGGCCTTCACGGCTTGATCCATTATTTGTCTTAGCTTGGGGAAAGCCCCAACCTGAACCTTTTCAGCCTCACCTTTCTTGACAACTGTTATGCCCATGCCTAAGAAGTATATTGTTGCGTCGATGTTCATGGCCACCGCAGTCTGTGCGAGAACGAATGGTGAATACAATCTTTCTGGCGTGTCAACGCCACTAGTCTGGACGTACAGCAGCTTCTTCTTTTCACTCAACACCATATCCTCCAACATTTTGAATAGAAAATCCCCGCTATTGACTGTTTCGCGTTTCAATTTCAAACTGCGAATCTACAGATCTTGCCAAGTCTGTCGAAAACCACAATTGGTTAAGCAGATGATTTTGGAGATGTACGCCACATGAGCCAAAATGGCACGTTATAGAGTGATGACACACATACCGTTTTGAAACCGTGTCGCTCATAGAATCTAACGTTACAGATTTCAGTTGTTTCGAGAC
>CAZJUU010000014.1:0-14262 GCA_964549295.1 uncultured Candidatus Bathyarchaeia archaeon | reverse complement strand
AGTCACGTTCAGAGCCACAGTGCCGCTGCCAACAGGATCGATATTCACAGTCAATAAATACTCCTCGTCCTGTGCATTGATAATCGTTGGAGCCATGAAAGCCATTGCCAGCAGAGAAGTGAGCATAAGCATCTTTCTGAAAAATCGCAAGTCTAGTTGCAGATTTCTCATGTCCTTCAACGCGCAAATTCTGGTGTTTTTATGTTGGAACATTCTTGTTCACTGCCTCCATAGGGCTCAGTCATAGTACTTAGGGCTAAACATGTGCTACAGAGCTACAGTTAGACCGCCATGGTGGCATGGCCATGAGCCATGGGTCAAATCATATAGTCCGAAGCTTGCCTTCAAAAGAGAACAGGAATTGATGAGCGGATGTGGGATTTGTGATGACACCTGCTAGGTTGAGTGGTAACTGGATCTCGTCCAATCGAGAAGATACTGAGATCAAATAGGAGGTGAGAAATGTGCGTGATGCAGAAGATCTGGCAGGGCTACAGCATGAAGCGGTTGAGTACTTCTGCAATCGGCCTGGCAATTTTCCTGTTGGAAGACCCTTCAATTGTTGTGAGAGTGTTTTGTTAGCTTTGAAAGATTACGTCGGCGTAGACTCTGGTGTAATTCCAAAGATTGGTACAGGCATGGGAGCTGGCGTTGGTCTGAATGGGCTTCTATGCGGTTGCATCTCAGGCGTATCAATGGCGGTGGGGATGAAGTATGGACGAACTAGTTCTGAAGAAGATCCGAAGCCAGTCTGGAATGTGATCGACGACTACGTACACAGTTTCAAGAACAGATTTGGCTCCGTAAATTGTGGAGAACTTACGAAGCTTGATTTGAAAACCGAACAGGGTCTAAGAGAGTACTATGCCAGAGTCCACGATTATGCCTGCGTTGAGAGATTGAAGTTTGCCATAGAGAAAGGGCTCGAAGCCTTGCAGTCTGCAAAGACTTAGTCGTAACAGTTCCAGCTCATGGTGGCATTTGCATGCAAAGCATTTGATGAGATCCATCACAACTCATGTATTGTCGTTTGCGCTAACCGATCTTAACAAGACTCTTACTTGTTCCTGGTTAGACAGTATTCCAAAAGGGCGGTGATCTCATCACTTCTCGGTACTGAGTGCAGAGTCTGATGTCGAATAAACGAATCACCGATCAGGTGAAGAAAATCCGCGATCCCATCGTGCCTCTAGGATCTGTGTAGGCTACCACCGCTTGAAGAGCAACCTGTGTAACTGGGTTCGGCTTGAAATAGCTTCCTCGCTATCCGTTGACAAACCTGGCAAACATCCGGATCACGCACTTCAAGGTTGCAGTATACGCAGTGAGCTCCACGATCCAGCTTGATCGCTCTGCCGTCTATGCGCTTGTCAAAGACTATCGATTTCATGTCTGACTGCCTCCTCCAGAATCCATATCCCACAAGGATGCATCCGCTAAACAGCAACAAGTCAAGAGGATGCCCGTCATAATAGCCTGTTGTCAGGTTGACATATGTGAGGGCTATGTCGCCTAGAGTGTACATAGCCGCTCCTGACGCGATCAACGCAAACGATAGCCCGATCACTCCTTTTCTGAATGCTAGGAAGAGTGGAAAAAGGAGCAAGAACACAGCCGCATCCATTAATGGGTATAGTACTGTAACTAGGGCTTCCAATTGTGTCAGACCTCCTACGCCTTCAATGGATGGCAGAATCACATATGGAATCATCAGAATGGTGAATGCCGTCCCAGCGGCGGCCAATGTCAGCCATTCCATTCTTTTCAGTGATCTTGCAAAGAGGCGAAGAAGGCTTATTGTTCCCCAAATCATCGGGGGATACGACATTAGGTAGAATGCATCAGCCATTGAAATGTAGGGGAGGTCAGCATTGGCAATGTAATAGGTGTATGTGTAGAACCAGAGACCCGACACCCATGAGACCAATCCAAGGGCAAATCCCAATGAGACAAGTGAGAATGGAGATTTGCCAATCCGCGCATAACTGATAAGACCAAGTATGGCAGCTGCGGTCATGAAGATGTTCAAACCGTAGCTTCCGAAGAGTTCCAAGGTGTAGGTGCCCTGTAGGAAGAGATAGATCGAAGCCACACCGGCAATCAACGAAAACGCGATCAGATGATCCTTTTTCAATTCTAGGCGATTTAGAGAATCATTGACTTCGTAACTCTGGAGTTGCTGAATCTCATGCGTATGTGGTTTCGAACTGGATTTCATTTGGGCTTCACTAGTGCTCTGTAGGCAGCGATATAATCAGCGAAGTCAAAGAGGCTATCGGGATCGAATTTCATCCCTGATTTTTCACATAGCTTCTTTGCGATACGAAGTTCGATTTGACTGGAGGCTGATCCGAACAACTGATGTAGCCCCTGTGAGAAAACCTTGGCCTTCGTCGGGATCTCATTTTTTTCGAGCATGAGCCTCTTCTTTAGAAAGTCGTAGACTTCAGCCAGCGTCTTCTTGCCGAAGATTGTCTCGAGAACCTCGTCAATCGTTTGCACTAGCAGTAGTTGACTTTGCTCACGCAGTTGGCTATCCGTCAGTGTCATCAATCTAGGCTCTCTCAGCTTGCGTGCTTGAATGCCATTTCAATCAGAAAAGGAGGCTGTCACGATAGTCTAGCTGATACGGTGACACGAAGACTCATAAATGCAACTTGTGTGTATAGCTGGTTGATCCGTGATGAACAAAATCATTGTTACGACTTTGTTGATGAGTTTCGTTCTTCTGACTCCGCTGGCCGTCCAATCCGCTAAACCTCAGTCAGGTGCAGACTGGACCTTTGCCATCTATATGAGCTCTGATAATGACCTTGAACCTTGGGCGCAAGAAGACATAGACGAAATGATGATGATCGGCTCAACGAACGAGATCAACGTCGTTGTTATGTGGGATAAGTACGCGGGACCAGCAGGAATCTACAAGGTCGTCAGGAATGGCCTGGAAGAACTGACGGACAGCGAATTGAATGGAGTTGAACCCAATATGGGGGACTCCGTAACACTGAGATCATTTGTGACATATGCTTCCAAGAGGTTTCCGGCAACAAGATTCGCGTTGATGTGTTGGGACCATGGTGACGATTTTAGAGGCCTAATGTACGATAGACATATACCAGACCAGGGATTTGACCTTCTAACTCATCAAGAGGTAGTTACCGCTCTATCAGGCTTCAGAATTGACGTACTTGTCTATGGCGCCTGTGTGCTACAGATGATTGAAGTCTCCTATGAGTACTGTTCGTCGGGACTGAATATCGGTTACTTCGTGGCCAACGAAGGCTACGATCCATTGTCGGGTCTTCCATTCGATGCAGTTCTCTCAAGGCTGGCTGCGCAACCTAGTGTGTCTCCACTTAAGTTTTCCACGATACTCGTCGACGAGTACATATGGTACTACGACGATTCCGCAGGCATGGGTCAGTCGCAGGCTGTTACGCTTTCGGTAGTCGATGTCAGGAAGGTTGAGAAACTGGTCGAAGATCTCACATCCTTCACGAACGCCATAATGAGTGATATGTCCGGTTATGCGAAGATCGTCTCGGATGGCAGGGGCCGTGCAAATCTGCCCTGGTCCGAGAATGGATGGGAAAGACTGGTGGATCTGACGACTTTTGTGAAGACTGTGCACGACGAAAGTCTGGATCCAAAGCTTGTGCGCAACATCGATCAATCCGTTGTGGCTTCAGTCATATCATCAAGCGAAGCGGTTTTGTCAAGCCTATCAGAGACCATTGTATACCATAAGAATACGCATGTGATGGAAAAGGCTCGATGCTATGGAATCGGTATCTACTTCCCAACAAGTCGAGCCTCATACGAGAACAACGACCACATCTATGGATCACTCTATGAACTGATGAGGTTTCCACATCAGGGTTGGCTTGAATTCCTCAACGCATACTGGGACACATCTGCTTAGATGGCCAGCATCCACATCATTCGAAATGTATTCGCCCGAAAGCTGGAGACATAGCTACCAAATCGATCACTTTTATGGTCTAGGTAGCTACAGAGGAAAATACAAGGCGGAAAGATTATCGTACACAAATAACCTTCCCTTTTTGAGAAAGAATCAGCTTAGCCCCCCGGCCTCAATCTTGAACATTTCATGGTTGATCACGGCCTGCATTTCGGGGAGGATCACGAGAGAACCGAGACGCATGATTGTGTTGATGTGATGTGAATTTGCAAGTCATGCGGCAAGCACTTTTGTGTAAAGATCGATGTTCAATCCACAGTGCATTTATATTGTGTGGATTGTTCATTCTGAAGTGTAGTGAAGTTGATATGGCACAGATAGTTTATCCTCGCCTGATATTGAAAGGAGTAAGATATCCTCCTCCAGGCGTGATCATTCCTCTTCCAACAAGGACGTGTTGGATCTGCAACACATACATGATTCTGTTTTGTGATCAGAATCTTTGGAAGTGTCCACGCTGCGGGAACACCGAGGGACAGATCAACATCTGATGGTTCCATCGGTTTCTCTTCTTCCCTCGGAAAGAACAGTTTGACTCCCACGATATTCTTGGCTGGACTCCACAGGCCTCAACATTCAACAGTATTCGGCAATTGTTCTCTTAGTCTAGATCCGGTTGTAGCAGTTTCCTCCATGATTCTTGACGTGTTGTCGGAGACGATTCCGTGTTCATTTGGCTAATACCCAAAATCCTATGTGTCAGATCCAGCTTGACTACGGATGCATCACAATGAACGTACGAGCCTCCAGTCAGTCAAGTGATCTGGTTTGGGTAGGTCACCCTTGGATAGGTCACACCGTGTCGATGAGGACGGTGCTGGTTGTTGGTGCTGCAATGATTCTGATCTGGTTGGAGTTTAGGTATGGAATCGCTTGGCAGACTCATTTTGGAGTTCAAAATGTTCTCTGGACTGCCATTG
Source organism: uncultured Candidatus Bathyarchaeia archaeon (assembly GCA_964549295.1). Classification (GTDB taxonomy): domain Archaea; phylum Thermoproteota; class Bathyarchaeia; order 40CM-2-53-6; family CAVXDP01; genus CAVXDP01. The sequence goes on along the minus strand of CAZJUU010000014.1, from coordinate 9,360 downwards.
CTGCGGCGGCGTTTTTGATCATTCTATTGGTGCCGCCCCTCTCAAAGAGACAGTCTCACGAATACATACTCCACAAAGACAGTCTCGAGTTCAAGAGTGGAATCGTGGGAAGGAAATCTGTCGTCTTTTCTCCAATTGACTTTTCAAACCTTGAACTAAGACAATCATTTTCACAGCGGGCGATAGGCATTGGGGATATCACGGTCAAATTCAACCGTGGGCATGAAGTCACTATGAAATCGATTAGGAGTCCGACAGCAGTCTCTGGAATGATACGGGAGGTAATGACGAAACCTCGAGTTGCGCTCGTGCCCGAGATCACGACGACTACGAGAGAGAAGATGAGGGATGAGGGGAAGCAATCTGAAACAAAGGAATCTGCTTGGACATGTTTGGTCAAGAACGATGTGGAGAAAGCTTTCAGAGTCTTCGCTGGTAGAATAGCTGCTGGTCGAGAAGGGCTCTGCATCACGAGGGAACCCCCTTCAAGGATCCGAAGGATGTACGGACTGAAGAATACTCGCATAGTCTGGTTAACCGGTGAAAAGGTGGAAGGCGAAACGACTCTGTCGTCGCTTCAGGACCTATCAATTCTCATCGGAGACTTCTTGGCAAAAGCGGAACGTAGCGTGGTTCTGCTGGATGGTTTCGAATATCTGGTGGTCAATCATGGATTCGATGCTTTCATCAGGTTCCTACAGTTGACCAGGACTCGGTTTGAACAAAGAGAAGCCACTCTAATAGCACCAATCATTGATGAAACATTGAGCATGAAAGAGGTTAGGCTTATAGAAAGAGAAATGGGGTTCGTGGCAACTGAAAAAACTGTTTGACCCGCACGTTATCACGGGTCAATATCCCATTTGATCTTGACCATTTTTCTTCCAGCGGTGCATTTTGGCGATCGAATAGAAACCGGGATGCATGATTCTGTCGATGTGATGTGGAGTCATGAGTCATAGGGCAGGCATTTTTCTGTAAACACTCATGTGCCGTTTGAGGTACACTTATATTCCACAGCATATCCACACTCGATCTGGAAGCTTCCGAGGGCTATAGGTGCCCAGGCCACAGTGGCCGAAACCGAAAGAGAAAAGGTGAAGATGAAAAAGATGATTTCGAAAACGAACGTGAAATACCTAGTCTTTGGAACGATCGCCCTAACAATATTGGTGGCATCAGCTTTCCCGGGAGCTCTAGCTGGAAACGGTGCGCCGTCAGGCCCCCATTACAACCTGAACATAATCGGTGTTCCTGTAGACAAGAAAGGCAACTTCATAGACTATGACCCAACCACAGACGGCTACAACAATCCACCGGACGCTCATGATAATGGCCATAGAATATTTGTGGATCTGTACAACGGAGCGACATCAACAAAGATCTGGCTAGTGAAGGGGGAAGACTTCCAGGTGATAGATCCTGATGGCACAGATGGAAGCGCAACATTACAGCTGAAAGACCCATTCCTTACAGATGACCCGAATAGCCCGAACTATTGGGTTGTGGAATATCAGATATTCGTCCGAGCCTTAGGTAAACCAAACGGTGAGGCATGGATGACGTCCGGCTTTCTGGATGAAAATGGAGTAGCTTGGTACTCGCTTGAAACAATTCATCTTGTACGATCCAAGAATGGCCCGCCAAAGTTCGATGACAAGACCCTTGAACTGACGACAATATATGTTGACATAACTAATGACAACATTGACAACCCTGTACGCTACCGCCTATTCGACGATGCACTTTGGCAGTACTTCTGGGACTACGACAACAATGGTCTGAAGCTTTTGCAGATCAGATTCTACGAGATTCCAACGATTCTCTCTGGTCCCGGCATCTAGGAATACGTCTACAACACAGAATGCCGGCTTTTCTTCTTTTTTTCGGTGACTTATCATAGCAGTCGTCGGCATCGTGTTGGCGATAAGGTCTATGGAAGAACAGTTGAACCCAAACGATGTCATGGGATAACATCCCAATCTTCTTGGACAACATTCTTGCCAGTTGGGTCATCTCGGCAACATTCTCCTGCAACTGTTAGACTCAGAAGAAGATCGAAAGAGAGCGAAAGGTGAAGGTTCGATCAAAAATCAAGAAAAGGGACAAAAATGGGGGTTACGATTTGGACTTAGCGAGTTGTGGAGTTGCATATGGCCGCGTCGTACGTGCTGCCGCATCTGAATTCGTCATCGTTCATCATTCCGTGATGAGCTGGCCCTAAGCAATTTTCAGTGCTATCTTGACATATTTCTTGATGCATGTTTTCAGTCCAATGCGGACATTGTCCAGTAGTCGTCTGCATCATGTGATTCTGTTTACCATGCATTTGTCCATAGAAACCCAATGTAGTCGGAAACCCGACGTATCCAACAATCACCAATACGATAACGGAGACGAATAATATTTTTCCAACTTTCTGCATTCCAGTCACCTCCAGTTTACACGCTGGACTACTAGACGCTTCACTGGATTTCAAAGTTCGGTGAAACGATTAGCTTGAAACCGTTTCAGAAATCTGATACGATGGATTAAGGTGTGTATAACTCAGAAACGCCGGAAGGAAGAAGACCAACGGGTTACTGGATAAGAAGTCTCACTTTGTTTGTTTTGCCCTGGCGTTTGGCTGAAATTATCCCCCGTTCAGCAAGCCTAGCAATTATCCGGTGAGTCTTAATCTTCGACAATCCCGTTAGTTTCACAATGTCTTTCTGTAGCGATTCATTGTCAGATTTGCGAAGAACTTCCACAACTTTCTTTTCATCTTCCTTCAGGAATCTAAGAACAATATCGTAGGATCCACTTGCCTTAACTTCGTCTTCTGGACTTTTGATTTCAGGAAAGGCAACATAGTACGCAAGAACGCTGACTATTCCAACAACGCAACCAACTATGATAAACCAGACAACCGACAGTTGTGACATCGCTCCCATCATCTGGCCCATGCCTGGACCCTCCATCATTCCTTGGCTAGTCAGGTACCACGATTCAATGGAAGCTCCAATTGTCACAAGAATCAAGAGAATAAGTATCAGCATGAAAGTATTTCTCTTCAAATGTAATCTCTCGTTTGAGTTTATTAGTCCTGAAATTTCAAGGCAGTCCTAGATTTCGAGGATCAACAACCACTTTCATTGACATTAACTTAGCGGGTTAATCATTGTGATTGGTCATTGTAAGATCATTGCGATCTACGGCATCTGAACATGTAACTTTCCTGAATCAATCATTTGTATTTAGCAGCCATCATGGAATTATCTTGCGATTCACCTTATGGTTGTGAGAAAGGAGAGTAGATGGCATGGGTCTGTTCGGAGAGAAATGTCCAATATGTCACATGAAGGTTGAGAAGAGTAAGTCTCCCTACGCCTTTGGAGAATATTTCTGCTCGGAGGAACATGTGAATCAATACGTGAGCCAGATCGAGAAGGAGAAGAAGAGTGGAAAGTGGTCTAGTGGTCGTCATGGTTGTTGCTGATGCGTGCATCTTGGCCCACGTTATCTTCTACACCTCTAGGATCCGACATGAATTCTCAAGCCTGCACAAATCTTTCCCTTTTGTTAGGTCTTAAGAAGCGAAAGGCTTGCTTTTGCGAGGATGCTCTCTTTCAATGGTGATTCGACATGCTCGCAACGTAGCATCTTGAACATGAGATTAGCGGTTTCCTACCTCGGCTCCATGTTCGGATCAGTTGGAAACCACATTTGGGGCATTTCTCGTCAAGTAAGGTGAGTCTTCCCAACTGTGGGAGTGGAAGCGTGAATTTGCATTCAGACATCTGGACGTGTGAACAAGCGATGAACCTTTTTCCAGTGGTTCTACTCTTGTGGATGTATAGTTTCGAACCGCAGATCGGGCATGGACTTGCAAGTGTTCTTTCAGAAAGGACAGCCAGCCTTGCAGAGCGGCTTAATGTTTTTCCAACTTCCAATTCGTTCGCCTTCAGCTCTGCAATTGCAGGTTTCAGGGTCTCAATCGCTTCACAGATCACATTATCTTCTTTGGTTCTTCCAAGCTCTATTTCTTGCATCTTCCCTTCGAGTTCTCGCGTGAAACCAACATCAACGATCCGCGGACAATATCTTGACATTAGTTCGATGACGTCAAAGGCAAGCTCAGATGCAACTATCCGCTCTTCTCTGACATAGCCTCTCTTGTAGAGTGTATCAACTGTGTCAGCACGTGTCGCCTTCGTCCCTATCTCCTGCGCCTCCATCAAGCGAAGAAGGCTGTTGGGATTGTATCTGGGAGGAGGTTGAGTAAACCTTTCCACGGCAGCCACGTTCTTGAACAGAACCTCTTCTCCAACAGCCATTGGCGGTAGCTCTGTCTCCTCGAATCTTGCGTAGGGAGCGTAGAAGTCGATCCAACCGGCTTTCAATATTCTAGATCCGTGAATGTGGAAGACGTGATCTTGAAGTCTTACAGTAGCATGTTCACTTCTTCTCATAGCCTCTGATGCAAAAGTCGCCATGAATCGTTTCACTACAAGATCATAGATCCGCTGCATCCTACTGTTCAGCAAAGATGTGGGAACTGAACTTGTTGGAAACACAGCTGGATGCGCGGGGTCGGTCTTCTCTCCTTCACATGGTCGTAGCGCAACATTCTTCAGCAATGCCTGACATTTCTGATTGTATTGGGGAGATTTTGCCAAACCGTTCAGTATTTCTCTGTATCCAATGCTGGCAGGAAGTTTCTGGCTTGATGTGCGTGGATATGAGATAAGCGCGTCGAGGTATAATCTTTCAGCGATCGTCAAGGTTTCGCGAGGCGCAATGTGAAAAAGTCGATACGCCTCGGATTGTAGAGTTGAGAGGTCAAATGGATGTGGTGGAGCGATCTTATTCTCGCTGGCACTGATGTCTGTGACGATGCCTTTCTTTCCATGACAGCCGTCTACAACTTTCGTAGCTGATGCGATGTTGGACAGCCTCTGAACGTGATATTCCGCTGAGACTTCTTTGCCATTGACGTTGATAGTGGCAGCGATCGTCCAGTATGGTTCGGGGATGAAGGTCTGGATCTCTTTTTCTCTATCCACTAGGAACTTCAGGGTTGGACCTTGAACTCGGCCTGTGCTCAACGTTAAATATCCGCCGCCGTATCTGTTGACCGAACTTGTTAGGGCGCGGGAAAGGTTTATTCCGTAGAGCCAATCGACCTCATGTCTGCACATTCCAGCGTAGATTCTGTTGAAGTCGAGAGTAGGTGAAAGGTTCTGAAATGCTAGGCGAAGATCATTTCGTGTTAGGGTGCTGAACTTCATTCTCTTTGCTTTCGATTCAGCGCCTTCACATGCATATTTCAGAATTGTATAGCCGATGAGAGAACCTTCAAGGTCGTAGTCGCATGCGGATACAAAATCATCGGCTTGTCTTGACAGTTCATTTATTGCTTTGATCCAATCCTCAAGTCTCTTCTGTCCACGTTCAATAACATGTCTAGGTTTCCAATCGAATTCCCATACTGGGTAATAGTCACGTTTTGTCCTGGTTGTCGACGCTACACTGTACAGGTGGCCTAGAGCGGGACAGATGATTATGTCTTCGTTGCTACGCTTCACGTTGTAGTATGGCATTCCATATTTGAAGAGACGTCTGGGCTTTGCGTCGCTCAGAGCCTCAGCGATTCTTGCGGCAGCGTCAGGTTTCTCACATATCAGTAGTGTCTTTGGCATGAGATGACTTTCCCTTTAGAAGCAGATGATACGCGACGCGTTTTGCTTCTTCACCTGTTTCGGAAAGCTTCAGGATCTTTTCAAGATATTCAGTTTCGGTCAGTTTTCCATTGTAGGCGTCGAACCAATCTTTGAAAGACTGATTGATTCTCTGGCCTATCTCGGCGTGAAAGCTACAGAGCTCAGAAGTTACACATGGCTTATGGCATAGGGCACATTTCACCGACATCTGAAACCTCGTTCTGACTTGCACAGGCCTCTAGGACATCTTGTCACTTGACTTTTCTGATTTTGGAGGATCTCTGGGCATAGATGATTGCTGTGGTGGCTGCGAAGAGGGCTGACACGTTCAAAGAGATTGCATACTTCCAGAGAGGCCTTAGTTGCCATACTGCAGCGCTACTTGTGTACAGTCCCAACAGCGATGGCGAGTCTGATCCGGCTATTCTGCCGAGGAAGCTCCAGAACCAGCTGGACCAGACGATGTATGGGAGGAATAATAGCGAGACGAATGCGGACATGATCAGGAAAGAGACTTTTGCGCTTGTGACCCATGTAGAGGTACGGTCTTTCGGATCTGGACGGCCTTTGGCGCGACGTATCCTTTCTCCCGCGTAGTTTCCAGACGCGATCAAGACCAGAAACGCCCCGATGGCCGGTAGAGCGACTAATGGAAAATTGGAAAGGTATGTTGATCCAGCGGGGTGGCTTTCCAAACCACGACCGATCATGTAGTTCACGAAGAAGTATTCCATGAGGACGGTTAGAATCGCTACGATCGCTATGACGGTCGCTTTTCTCTTTTCGATAGGCATCTCACTCTCACCCTTGAACTATACTAGATCTGCTTGGATTTTCGAATTCGTTACCACAGTTGGGACATTTGACTTTTCCACAGTTTCCGAATGATGATGAAGGGCAACCTGAACATGCGAAAGCCCTGGCATATGTCAGATCAAACTCCTCTTGACATTCGGGGCATTGAAGACGTGTCATTGACGACGGCTATCCCAAACAGTTGGAAACCTGTCTGTAGAACTCGCAATGCTATAAAAAGCCTTTTAGGGTTCTGCTAGATCCGCGGGCGCTACCATATTGATCCATCTGCAATGTTCGGTTGCGTCGTCAGTCTCTAGGCTCGAGCAATCTCAAGGAGGTGAATCGAATCAACCAAGAATATCAATCGAAGGATTCTACCTCTCATAAACGGAAAGAGACCGTGTTGAGAGGCAGTGTGGAACCGAACGCAGGTCTTGCTATTCCGATTCTTGCGCTCATTCCGTTGATGCGAATTATTTTCACGTTGATTTTTCCTGTCATAAGAAGTGCGTTTGCATCCAAGCAAGTAGATGACAATAATCGAAAATGCAAACGTACGCAATTAACTAGTCTTAGTGGATCAATCAGCTTTGCCCTGTGACGGCATGTTGTACAACGAAACTCTTAAGAATGGTGACGGAGAGGATTGGGATGCAAAAGATCGGCAGGCGGTGAGCCTTGTGGTTCATACGGCGAAAGCCGACTGCCTGCCTGCTAAAGAGATTTCTGATACAGTCTTCCAATCTTGTCCGCAAAATCATCAAGAAGATAGAACCTGTCCGCAGCTTGTTTCAAGTCATCTCCGATGGCTCGGTCGAACTGGGCAACCTCGATTCTAACCTGAGGCCTACGATCCTTCAACCTCTTGATGACTGGAACAAAGTCACTGTCTCCACTAACGAGAATAGCAACATCGTAATTAGAACTTGTGTCAGAAATCCCGTATACCAAGAGGTCCGTGGCAATTGCCACATCGACCCCCTTGTTCTTCATATCTTTGATTTGCTTGCCACACTTCTGACAAATGATTTGATTTTTCTCGCCCATCCATTTGCAATAAGGACAATAGAACGGGTAGGCCTTGGTTTTCTTCCTGAACACGAACCACTTCAGTTTGGTCTCAAGTGTGCGGCATCTACTAAGCTGCCGTTCGTAGCGCTTTACGTCTTTCTCTCCCCTTTCTGGGTCCACCTCGGCAATTGCAGTGTAGAATCTCGTTTGAACATGCTTTCTGTTTGGCTGGATGTTGATCAAGCACCGCTCCAAATCCTCTTCACGATAGTAGAACTTGTAATTGCGACCATGGCTGTTTGCATATTCTTGACATGCATACATAAGATTCTGCCCGTCTACGAATATCATGAGCTTATCGACAGGTTGAGAAACTGATGTGGACAAGAGAAAGCCCTAGTCAGTCTCTAGTCGGCGAACAAGATTTAAGCTCTGTCATCATTCGATTTGAGATTGAAGTTGCCACACTAGACTTGCCCGACCCTCTAGGTTTTCGATCCCATTTGAGAAATCTATATGGACCCCCTACCCCCGGGAGGGGTCGAGCACTCTTGACTCAAGATCTTGTTGAACTGATGTTCGATGCCAATCTCAAATCTGTGGACAATCACGCAGGTCAGCTAACCAACTATTCGAACTGAACATAGCTTCGGGCTTAGACCCTACCTCTTGACAATGTCCAAGAAGTTCTTGAAGACAAGTCTACCCTTCGCTGTATGGGAGACTTCGGGATGAAACTGCACGCCATATACTGGTTTGGTTTCATGTTTCATGGCTTGAACCTTGCAGTTTTCCGAATGCGCCAATCTAATGAATCCCGAAGGCAGATTGGTCACCTCATCATTGTGTGATCCCCAAGCCACAAACGTGGGTCCCATCCCCCTCAGTATTTCGTCTTCGTGGTCAACTGTGACTTCAACGGGTCCGAATTCCGGAGCTGGAGCTGGTCCGGCTTCGCCTCCGTACACTACTGCCAACAATTGGTGAGTTACGCATATACATAGAAGGGGGACTTTGACCTGTTTCAGTACGACTGGAAGGTTTCCCAAGGTTCCTTGCTTCAGTGCTTCTTGAACCCTCTGGGGCCCTCCACCTGCGGCTAGAGCGTTGACGTTCATCTTCTGGAGATCTTGTATCGTTGTCTCCATTGGAACAAGTTCGCTTTTCACATTGAACTCTGAAAACATTCTGGTGATCAGGTGATTGTACTGTCCTCGAACGTTCACCACGGGGATAATTAAAGTCAATTCATATGATCTCCAGTCTCATTCAATCTATTTCACTCAAACTCTATGGTTGCGGGTGGTTTTGGAGTAAGATCATAGTAGACGGATGATACGCCCTGAACGGTTTTTGTTAGGTTGCGTGCCACTCTGTTCAATGTCTTCCATGGTATAGGTGTGACATCCGCAGTCATGAAGTCTCGGGTGTTGACGGCTCTGGCCACTATGGAGTATTTTGCCGGTTGTGAACGATCATCGATTAAGTATAGGACTCGAACCAGCTCTGGAAATGAAGATGTTATCAGTCCTTCGAGTTCAACCAGTTTTCCAATGTTTTCACCGAACCTTGCTCTATTCGACTTTGAAAGGGATATGCCAGCGACCTTACCGTAGACTCTCTCATCTCCCTTCACACCGGTCGCACTGTCCCGAAAAACTTTCACTTCCACTTCGTCCTGTCCCAGAGACAGTGAATCCGCCGCCAGTTTTCTAATGCTGGAACTCAGCTGACCTTCTTCAAATTGATTCTCCAACACGACTGCAAAGTACTGTTGAGCGCCTTGATCTTTGATTGCTCTCTCAACGATGTTCGTGGCCTTTTTGAGAGCCTGTAGCTTGTTCTGATC
>CAZJUU010000013.1:0-14701 GCA_964549295.1 uncultured Candidatus Bathyarchaeia archaeon | reverse complement strand
GAATGATACTAATGGACCAGACGCTGACTTCCGTCTAAACCGAACTAGCTTCCGTCAAATTTCCCTACGGGCTCAGCGTTGGTCCCGATGCGGAGACGGCCCCAGCCCCACCGCGCTGGAGCCGCCTCTACAAACCACATTGCCGACTCGGAGCATGTGGCAGAGACACTTCCCAAACTTCTTTCTTTTCAGGGAGTGAGATCTGCAACCGCACGTGGTTTGGCGATAGTGTCGGAACTAGTATACGGCAATGCTCCAAGCTGGAAAGATCCCGTGAAATTTTCCTATGCCTTTGGACGAAAAGACGGTATGCCATTCACAGTTGATGGAGATGCAATGGACGAAGCCGCTGAGATCTTTAAGGCTTTAATAGAGTCTGCAGTCACCGGTAACGAAAAGCTGAAAGTCTTGGAACGGTTGAGACGCTTCGTTCCTAGAAACGTAAGTTCAGGCTTCTTTCCAGGACTATCTGCGGCGTCTTCTTTCGCCCATCCAATTCTGTCCTGGTCGTCTACCGAGGGCTAACCTCTTTTCAGCGTTTCTCCTCGCTCTGACTCGTGGGATAACAGATGTTCTCTCTATGGCTTGAATCTTTGGAGTCTGTGATCTGACTTTACCAGCTTTAGTTATTGATCCGTGCGTTGGCATGTTCTCAACTCCCTATTCGACTGACTCAGAAGGCATCATGATCCATAATAAGCATTTTGGATCTTGAAGGCTAGAGTGGAACAATCTTCCCAGAGTGGTCCCGTGTCCACCGACCTAGTTCGCCTGCGACTTCACATAGCTGCTCATGATTGAACACTGGACCATCAAGACATGCACGATACCTTCCAATGCAGCAACTTCCACATATTCCAACACCACATTTCATTACTCTTTCCAAACTGGCCTGAAGAGGCATCCTTTTCCTCTCACACGCATCGAATAAGGTGCGAATCATCTGTTCGCGACCACAAGCGAATACCTGTCTGTAATGATCCTTCTCGCAAAGATCAACTGCAATCTCAGATGCCAGTCCCCTCAAGCCATAGGATCCATCATCGGTAGCGAAGATCATCTTCGAGCCCCTGCATGTCCTTCGAAGATAGTTGAGTAAGAAAAGTTGAGATTTGGTCCTCGCTCCGACCACAAATGTTGCCCGCGTGCCAGTCTTGGGAAGACCCCTCAATAGAAATGTCAGAGGCACAATTCCCGTTCCGCCACCTACCAACAGGAGTGCCCCTTTTCTTCGAGGCTTGAAGAATGTTCCATAAGGTCCTCGGACCCCTATTATGTCGCCAACTTGCTTATTCACAAGTGCCGCTGTACCCTCTCCAACATTCTTGACGAAGAAAGTCACGTCTTGTCCGCCGATTGGAAGTATGCTCATCGGAATCTCATCGACCCCCGGAACCCATACCATAGCAAACTGTCCGGGTTTCGCACCGGCGCAGTCTCGATCTCGAACGGTCAATGATGTGATCTCTTGGGTCTCCTCTTTTCGACGTTTCACATCGACTATCCTTGGCACGTGCTTCATGGAAGCCACTCAGCAGGAAGCTTCTAGCAAGAATCTAATTAGCATTGTCAAACCTATAGGATGTCGCATACGTAGATCTGAGGGAATCCCTTTGCCGGATCTAGAACGAAAGACGATAATGTCGAGTTTCGACATATTCGCTGTGGTGGCTGAACTGAGGCAGGTGATCATTGGAAAACATGTTGACAACATTTATCAAATTGATGAAGAAACGTTTCTGTTCAAGTTCAGACCTGGAAACCTGTCACTGATCATTGATATTGGAAAGAGAATGCACCTGACCGGTTACGTGCTTACTATTCCATCGACCCCCACTCAACTTTGCATGGCACTTAGGAAGTACCTGCGAGACGGAAAAGTAACCGACATTACCCAACACGAGTTTGAACGAATAGTCTTACTTCACATAGAAGCGTCCAAAGGCAAGTTTCAACTTGTCATAGAGATCTTCAGTAAGGGCAATCTCATTCTAGTGGGAGAGGATCAGAAGATACTTCTGGCCGCAAAGTATGCGAGAATGAGGGATCGGGATATAGTACGAAATGGCAGATTCGTTCATGCACCTTCGAGCGGCATCAATCCTTTGAAAGTCAGCAGAAACGACATCGAATTGCTCAGATCCTCTGAACCGATGCTTGCTGTCATACAACTCACAAGACTGCTTGCAGTCGGAGGACTCTATGCACGAGAGATACTTCTGCGAGCAAAAGTAGATGGCAAGACTCCTTCGAACCAGTTGTCTGACACCCAGCTCGATGCCATACATGCTTCGATTGAAACCTTGGCATCAGATCTCAAATCTCAGAAAATAAGACCGCAAATATTGATTGATCAAACCGGCACATCTTTTACTGTTCAGCCTTTCCCGCTCAGAATCTACGGGGGCATGAAGTCAGTTGACTATTCAACATTCAATCAAGCTGCGGATGAATACTTCACGAGTGTAGCTCATGGACGGAAAGAACTGACTGAAGCAAAGAAGAGGGAACAAGAAAAAGAAAAACTCTCAAGAATTTTAGAAATGCAGCTTAAAGAGAAAGAGAAGCTTCAAGAGGAAATCTTGCACTGCACGAAAATCGGCGAGATCATAAAGAGGCATACCCAAGAAATTGGTAATCTCACCGAGCAGATACAGACTAGAAGATCTCATGGAATCAGTTTCACAGACATCTCGAAATATTTGACGGAATCAGCTAAGAAAGGATCCAGCCCCGATAGCTATTTCAAAGGCTTGGACCCCAAGCATAGAAAGCTCTCTGTCCAAATTGAAGGAAAAGACTTCTCTCTTGAATTCGAGGAAACCCCGCATCGAAACGCATCGAACTACTTCGACATGGCGAAGAGCCTAAAGCAAAAATTGGCGAAAGTCAACGAGTCGATGGCCAAGACAAGATCCGAAGTTGGATCATTTGAAGTTTGGGCGGAACAGGAGGTTCGCAAAGAAATACCTCTCGTCAGGAAGAGAGAACGTGAATGGTACGAGAAGTATCACTGGTTTGAATCGTCTGAAGGATTTCTCGTCCTCGCTGGGCGGGACGCTTCCACCAACGAGACGCTCATCAATCGACATATGGACAAGCAAGACATAGTATTTCATGGAGAAGTCCAGGGAGCGCCCTTTGTCGTCATCAAAACTGGGGGAAAGATTCCTGGATCTCAAACTTTCTTGGAAACAGGCATCGTTGCAGCCGCCTACAGTAGGGCATGGTCGAGCGGGTTCAGTTCAGCAGATGTGTACTGGGTGAAACCAGAACAACTCAGCAAGAAACCTCCTTCTGGACAATACTTGAAGAAAGGCATGTTCATGGTGTACGGCCAACGCAACTACATGAGGGGTCTGCCGCTTAGGATAGCTATCGGCGTTGTAGAGAATGAAAAGGATGTGAAGTTCGTTAGCGGTCCGAGAACCGCTGTGGAAAGAAAAACACGTTCATTTGTAGAGTTGATTCCGGGCAAGACACGTTCTGCATCTTTGGCCAAGAAGATGCTTCACCTGTTGTCCAAGAAAGTCACAGTTGATGCTGCCAAGAAGATGAAGGCACTCAGTTTGGAAGAGATTCAGAGGATGATTCCTGCAGGTAACGGCGACGTCGTCGAAGAAGGCTCACGTAAACCCTTTATAACTCCACCTCAAGTCAGCTGAGGCATGAGGAGACTGATCGTGGTATCAAGAGAACGTGAAGCCGCTGTTAAGGTTAAAGACGTAATGACCAGCCCAGTTGTCACAGTTGGCGTGAGTGATACAGCGGACAATGTGGCGAAGCTAATGGCAAAAAGGGATATCGGCAGCATCGTCGTCGTAGACAAGAAGGGAAACCCCGTAGGCATGGTCACAGACATGGACTTGGTCAAACGAGTGACTGCAAAGAACCTGTTACCAAGCAAAGTCTCTGCCAAAGACGTTATGACTAAACCCCTAGTGACAATAGACTCAGAAATGGACGTCACTGATGCAGCTAGAAAGATGACTCAACTGAAGATAAGAAGATTAGCAGTCATAGATCAAGGGAAACTGACGGGTATAATTGCAGGGAAGGACATAGTCAGAATCACACCTGCATTGATAGATGTGATAACTGAAAAATCTAAGCTCACTGGTTTTGTAACCAAGGAGAAACAGGCACTGGCTGGACATTGTGATAGATGCAACAACTGGTCTGACAACCTCAGAGAACACGATGGAGAATTTCTCTGTCGAGACTGTGCCGCTGATTTGGTTGAAGAGGAAGGACAACTCAACAAGCCTCATGTTAGAGATATGCTCTAGCAATCCAGAACTTGCTACCAATCTGTCATCAGTGTAGAATCGAGAGTCCAATGAAAGCTCTTTCATAATCTTCTGAATACAGTCAACTCTGATCGTTCAAGAATCGACTGATGGTAGGAGTGAGAACGGAACGAGATTTATGATCGATGGGATGCTTGGCAAGCTCGCCCGCTGGCTTAGATTGATTGGAAACGATGTAGAATACTCCCGTGATCTCGGTGATAAGGAACTTCTTCGCAGAGCGTCCACCTCCAGTATGGTGCTTCTAACCAGCGACCTCAATCTTTATCGATTGGCTGTTGCAAAAGGGGTAATTGCTTATCTCGTCAAGGGGAAGAATGAGCCTGAGAGATTGGCGAGCATAGTCAAGCGCTTCAACCTTCGACTTGAGTTCAACCCGTCATCATCAAGATGCCCCAAATGCGGTGCGGAAATAGAGGAAGCACCGAAAGAGACCGTTAGAAACGAGGTTCCAGATTCAACCTATGAAGCCTATGACGAATTCTGGATATGTACAAACCCATACTGTAGAAAGATCTACTGGCGTGGAAGCCATTGGAAGAACATCATGGAAGTTCTCGCCGACACCCACAAGCTGCTCCAGAATCAGACAACATGATATGGACTGATCACGCATGAAACACGAGCTGGATGATGAAACGGGCAGGTTTCTTGTAAGACTGGCTAGGAAAGCCATTGATCAGTATCTCGCAAACGGAATGAGGATCACAGCGCCCGACGACACTCCGTCTAAACTACATGAGAAACGCGGCGTGTTTGTAACATTGACCAACGCATCGGCCGACAATGCTCTGAGAGGTTGCATAGGCTATCCACTACCGACGAAACGACTTGTTGATGCCGCAATCGATTCAGCCATAGATGCGGCTACCGGAGACCCCAGATTTGACCCAGTCCCACTCGAAGAGTTTAGATCAAAAGTGCGTGTTGAGGTGAGTGTTCTTACGCCTCCGGAAGAAATAGTAGTTCAGAACCCCACAGATTACCCGAAGAAAATAGAGATTGGAACCGATGGTCTAATTGTTGAGAGAGGTTGGTACAAAGGTCTGCTTCTGCCCCAAGTAGCCACAGAATGGAAAATGAACACGGAAGAGTTTCTCAGCAACTGTTGCATGAAGGCAGGACTGGCTCCAGACGCGTGGTTGGTTAAGGGCACCAACGTGCAGAAATTTCAGGCAGTGATTTTCCATGAGACTTCTCCCATTGGTCCAATTGAACGGAAACTTTTGAGATAGACAGACAGCTGAATTCTGTTTCCGCAAAGCTTTCGCAAACTGCACAAGACATTTGTATCAAAACGCGTCTCTTAGACAGATTCTACGATTCCCCAAAGCCTTAATCTTTCCAAGAGCATTCTACAGAGGTCTACGAAACAGGAACGAAGCCAGACGATCCATATCGTCGAAAGTGTTGAGATGACTGCCCGTGAAGATCTACATGGCGCCATGCGGAGTTGGTCTAGGACACATTACGAGATGCGAACCCATAGCTAGCGAACTCGCCAAGCTCGGAGGAGAGGTAGTATTCTCAACATATGGTGATGGTATTGGGTATGCGCATAAACTGAAACTTAGACTGGTTAAGACCGTTCCAATCTACCTGCGAGTGAGAGAAGACGGTTCAGTGGACTTCAAGTCGACTGCCACCAGAAGCGGCCTATCACTCGGAATGAGAACCTTCATCAGACAAGTTCTGGCAGAAATAAGGAATCTGAAATCTTTCAAACCAGACATAGTGTTCTCAGATTCCAGAGCCTCAACACTGTTGGCCGCCAAACTACTCGGAATACCGACGTTGCTAATGCTCAACCAGTACAAGGTCAACATTGTTCGGAAGCCATCATCAGTCAAAATCTCAATTGGCGATCGCGTCTTCTTCTTCATAGCCAACATATCATGGCTTTTCTTCAGAACTCTTCTACAAGGCCTATGGTCTATTGCTGACATAATCCTAATTCCAGATTTTGAATATCCCTACACGGTCTCAATTGGAAATCTCGCGATACCAAAGCGCTACAGCAGAAAAGTGAGACTTGTAGGACCCGTTGTCAGCGCAAGACCTTCTCAGATCGCGCAAACCTCAGACGATATAAGGAAATATCTAGGCGTCCCAGTTTCAAAACCACTTGTGTATGTTGCAGTCAGCGGCCCACAGATAGAAAGACGTTACTTGGCAGGTCTGCTAGAAGAGGTGATCAAGGGAACCGCCTTCAACGGCCAATTCGTGATGTCAAGAGGCGAAGCATCAGGGTCAGAGATAGCTACACTCAACAAGAAACTTCTGATTTTTGATTGGCTTACGGATGAGCAACAGTGCGAGCTGTTCAAGGCCTGTGACCTTGTTGTATGCAGAGCAGGGCATGGAACCATAATGAAAGCTATAGCTTTTGGTAAGCCCATGATACTTATTCCCATACCGGATCATACTGAGCAGTATGGAAACGCTAGACAGGTGATGCGGCTTGGATTCGGAAAGGTCCTAGACCAGCATAAGGTGAATCCTGAAAACCTGAAGCAGATCATAAGCGAGGTACTGGACTCAGACAAGTTTGCAGATAGAGCACGAGAAATGTCACTCTTTTCAGAACGTTTGAACACTGTCTGCGACGTTGTGGAACTGATTCTAGACCGTATTCATAGAGGCATGTAAGCCTCTACTTCGACCATTCAGGCATGATTGGAATCATCATTCTCTTCGCAACAGCCGTCTCCACCAAAGATTCCATTTTCAGCGATGACTTCGCTTGAAGAATGACGTCAGATGAGACCTTGGTCGATGGAGTCTTCGAAAAGCGAACCTGATCATCACCTCCTAGCAGAGCTTTCTTCGCAAGTTCACGTATCTCTTCTTTCTCAAATGCAATTAATGGTCTGTAAATGGGCATGTATACTCCGCATGATGCCAAAACAATCTCATTCATGTTGTAGACTGAGTTAACGAGCGTCTCGCCCGTGACGATGCCTAGAGCCATCATTTCCTTCGCCACACGTTCAGCGCTCAATAACATGGCATGCATCCTAAGTATTGGAACAAGATCTCTCTGACCCACGTCATCCATGCGTTTCACCACATCTCCGAATGGCAGCACGACAGCGGTTGGCCTTCTAACTGGTAACCTTGAGTAAATCTGTCTCAGCCACTTCAAGAACTCCTTGTTGGATTCATCAATTTCAGGATTGCCCTCATCGAAGTAGAGCGGAATCACTCTGGCTCCACGTTTCATCATCAGCCATGCTGAGACGCGACTGTTTAGGCTTCCTGAGAAAAGGGAGACAATGCTTCCTTGGCAACCATATGGGAGACCTCCGGGACCCTCGACTCTTTCAGTGTAGACATAGGTGTAGTCATCTTTGACCTCAACAAAGATGGTTGTCTTTGGGTTCGTTAGATCTACGGTCACCCCTCTGCCAGACGATGCTTCTAGGATTCTAGATCCGATCACGTTTTCCAGTTCCTTGCTAGTGAATGGTTGTGTTCCAACTCTCCTCGCTTTCACGGCAAACGTGCTGTTGGGCTCAATTCTTTCCAGTCCGAGAGCCACGGCCCTGTCAACAATTTTGCCCACTTCCGTCTCAACTTGGACTGCGCGCATAGTCAAGGCTACTCCGAAGACTTGAGAAGCCAGAATCAGACTCCTGGGCATGTCTTGAATACTGCTGACTACAATTCTACCGTGTCTTCTCTCGATAGAAGGTGTTTCGCCATGTCTAGAAAGGATTATTCGAAGGTGTTTTCCAACTCTTCTTTCCAGAAGGTTACGTACCGGACCACTTTTCAGTGTCGTTTCAGATGAAGCAACTAGAAGCACCTCTTTGTCGACCAATACACTTTCCACTGCTTTGGAGTGTCACAATTTACGTCTTAGGGACGTGTTCAACAGTCTGTTCTTTCTCCAACTCATGAAGGATTACCATAGCTTCTCCGAATGGGATTCTCAGGTAGAGTGAGAGGCCTTTTGGAGTGATCCCTGGCTTTTCCTTGAGGACTACAGTGGAGATGTATCTCTTGTGATACTTGTACATCGTGAGTGCATGAACCGTCTCGACCAGTATCGACCAGAGAGGTTGAGATTCTACGTTCTTGTCCTCCATAGTCAAAATTGATCCACGTTCATCTCATAAGAAGAATGTAAGAACTTATCGGTTAAGCAGTGATCTCGCAACAAGACTTATTACATCCTACCTAGAACCTATACGTGAGAAGTGTTCTGTCAGCGAAGGAAGTCGCCAAGCTAGTTCTTCGGGAACACAGCGTTCGTGACTTTTTCAAAACGCATCAGACCACTACAAAAAGAATCTACAGGAAAGGTGAAAGAAATGAAAGTAGGAGAACTAATCCAGAACTCTTCAACGTACGGTTGGAAAGTTAAGACGGCGAGATACCTCTCAGACGACAAGGTTGTATTAGAGTTCGAGAAACCTCTCTCTGGGAGAAGATATCACATATACATACTCGCCGGAATCGACGGCATCGTCCTTCAAGGGTACAACTTCTTTGAGGATCATGTGCCAGTCGATGCAAAGACATGGGATCTGCGCGTCAGATAGACGTGCATTTCACATGCCCCAATCCCGCTTTTTTATCGTCAACAGAAAACAACCAATTCATGGCTGGTAACCTAAGACCGATATTTTGAGTGGAAACAGCGTGACAGTTATTCGAGCAGTCGTCTTTGATCTCGACGGAACCCTAGTCGAATTTCGGATAGATTACCAGTCAGTTAGAAAGCAGGCAATTGACGTCATAAACGGAATCGATGAAGTCCCAAAGGGTCTCGTATCATCAGAGATTAGCATCTTTCGAATGCTCGACAGAATATCCATATATCTGGATGGAAAAGGTAACGCTGAAACCATCATTGGCAATCTGAGAAAAGAACTTTCCAGAATAGCGGACAGATACGAAATAAGTGCTGCTCAAGCAACCAAGATGATACCAGACGCCAAAGAAGTTCTACAAGAGATGCGGGCAAGAGGATTCAAGCTAGGCCTGTTCACCACAAGCGGGATGCAGGCGATGAACCACGTCCTCCAAAGATTCGAGTTACGAGAATACTTCGACGCATGTATTCCTCGTGATGATGCTCCCAAGGTGAAACCAAACCCATTGCACTTGAATCGTGTACTTCAGATTCTTGGAACTACGGTTAGTGAATCTCTGGTTGTTGGCGACACGATTCTTGATATCGAGTGTGCAAAGGCTGCAGGTGCAAGAAGTATTGGTGTCTTATGTGGCGTCCACAATCTGAACCAGCTCAAAGCGGCTGGAGCGAACTACATCGTCAACACTCTGAGTGAACTTCAGCCACTGATCATGAGAATAAATGGTGAGAAAGTATAGTTACCATTCATTTGATCAAAACTCTAATTGCCATCTACTTGACAACCTTTCGTTCGTACAGTCTCCGCATCGTCCAGCCTATGGCACTTCTGAGTTCCTGAAGCCGTTTTTCGTCACCATAGTTCCCAACAACAATTTGTTTAAGGACATCTCCATCTTGGTCCACGTGATACGACAATACCCTATCTTCTGTCATTTGGCCTGTATGCAAACTGTTCAAATCCTTTGATCGCATCGGTTCAAGGACACGTCCAATAAGGAACGCACGCAAAGGCGGGGCATTCGGATCAAATTTCATATCAGACCGAGGAATAACTCTAACTTCATCCCGATCAATCTGCATGTCCGCCAAGTCTATTCCAGACACAGTCTTGATTGACGTGGTCTGACGTGAGACTGATTCAGCTACTGCAGTGCTTGGAGCTGCCTTCGCTTGTGCTTGCGCTGGCTGAGTTTTCGGAACCTCAACTCTCTTGAAACTCTTTTCTGCCAAGGATATGTCAACGATCTCTTCCAACGATCTCAATCTAGACAATTCCTGTTCCAATTCATGCTCTCGCTTCTCTATGTACGCCTTCAACTCCGCCAGTCTTCTCACTTTATCTTCTTCACTCATCCTCTTCCACCTGATGACAATTCATCTCTCTACCTACCCAAGCACATTGTATGTCTCTTCAAACGTCACCACGGCTAAGTCATCCGAGTCCTAGGATATGTTCCAAAGAAATGACACAACATCTGTTAAGTTAGGGTGCTCTTTATTAATTCCTTAGTCCAAAACGGTTTGAAAACCCTCTGTGATCACAATTGTCAAGCGATCGCTTCACCACCATATCCAAGATCTTGCAAGGCGGATTGGAACAGAAGACGGTCCATCTGCGCGGATGGCTTCACAGCAAAAGATCGAGCGGTGGAATTCAATTCATACTTCTCCGAGATGGATCTGGAACGCTTCAATGCACCATGAAGAAGGATGTGATTGACAAGGAAACCTTCCAGATGTTGGACACACTCTCACCAGAATCCACTATCGAGACAGAAGGCTTAGTAAGGAAGGATCCTCGAGCTCCCGGTGGCTATGAAGTGCTAATTAGCAAAGCAAGAGTGCTGAAAAAAGCTGAAGAAAGTTTCCCAATCGCTCAGAAGTATCATGGACCCGAGTTCTTGCTGGACAATAGGCATCTGTGGATTAGAAATCGTAGGATGCAGGCGACCCTCAGAATCAGGGCGAGCGCACTCGATGCGGCAAGGGAATGGTTCAAAGAGAATGAGTATACTGAGACTCATGTGCCAACCATAATAACTGCTGCTTGCGAAGGTGGCTCCACACTCTTCGAAGTTAAGTATTTTGACTCTAAGGCATATTTGACGCAGAGTTGGCAGTTGTACGCTGAAGCCATTATCGCAAGCCTTGGAAAAATCTACACCATCGCTCCATCATTCAGAGCTGAAAGATCGCGAACGAGACGCCACCTGACTGAGTATTGGCATCTTGAAGCAGAAGCACCATGGTACAACCTTGAATCCTTGATGAAAGATGAGGAAGAACTCCTGGCACATATCATTCATTCTGTGGCAAGATCTCGACCAAATGAATTGGCGCTAAACAAGAGACAATCAAGCGAATTGTTGAAGCTGACTCCGCCATTTCCAAGAATAACTTATGATAAGGCAGTTGCGTTGCTTAAGGAACGTGGCGTGGAAATAAGATATGGTGATGATCTCGGATGGGAACAAGAGAGGGTACTGACACTTCAATTTGATACTCCGTTCTTTGTCACCCATT
Source organism: uncultured Candidatus Bathyarchaeia archaeon (assembly GCA_964549295.1). Taxonomy (GTDB): domain Archaea; phylum Thermoproteota; class Bathyarchaeia; order 40CM-2-53-6; family CAVXDP01; genus CAVXDP01. Next base: position 3,265 of record CAZJUU010000013.1, on the reverse strand, counting down.
TCCCGAAGACTGCAAAGGCCTTCTATCACAAGCTTGATCCATCCAACCCAAAACTGACCCTATCCGCAGATTTACTTGCGCCCGAAGGCTACGGTGAAATCACTGGCGGAGGAGAGAGAATAGAAGACCTCAACGAACTTACTCAGAGGATAACAGACGAGAAACTAGATCCGAAGAGCTATCAGTGGTATCTTGACCTCAGGAGATATGGAACGGTTCCTCACGCAGGCTTCGGTTTAGGGGTCGAGAGAACAATTGCATGGATCTGCAAATTGAAGCATATCAGAGATGCTATTGCATTTCCTCGATTGATAAACAGAGTCTACCCATGAGCACTACGGTTCGGTCAACGCCACTCTGCAACTATCATGGAGACGGATCGATTTGTTAGGCAACGGAATTGCCTAACCCGAATTCCTGATGAACAGTTTGGATGGCTTTCGCTCCATCCTTTTCAGCAACAACGAATGAAATGTTGAGCTCAGATGATCCCTGAGCTATCATTCGAACATTTACACCTTTGTCTGCCACTGCTTTGAAAACCCTTGCCGCTACACCTGGTGTGCCTTTCATTCCAGCTCCAACCGCTGCGACTATGCAAACATCATCCTCTGCAACAATATTCTTCACGTATTGCGTTCCCAGAAGTCCGAGTTCCAATGCGTGCTTAGCACGCTGCAGTTTCTCTATTGGAACCACAAAGGAGATTCCAGCCTCTGAGGAACTCTGCGATATCATGAGAATGTTGATATCCGCGTCGCCTAGAACCTTGAATACTTTCGCAGCGACTCCAGGCAGTCCAGCCATTCCAGCGCCTGTAACACTCATCAGAGCAACCTTGTTGACGAGTGTAACGGCTTTGACTACACCATCAGTCTTAACCTCTCTATCGCCTGCCACCAATGTTCCTTCGTTGGTCTGGTCCAAAGAGCTTCTGATTCTGAGGGGTATCTGTCGCTCAATCAATGGTTGTAGAGCTCTTGGATGAATTGCCTTCGCTCCAAAATAGGCCATCTCGGCCGCTTCAGCGTACGAAATCCTCTTGAGGACTTTGGCATTGGGTTCAATCTTCGGATCTGCAGTCATGAGCCCTTCCACATCCTTCCAAATCCAGACTTCATCAAGTTCGAGCGCGGCACCAATCAGCGTCGCCGTGTAGTCGGATCCCCCTCTACCGAGAGTTGTAGCTATTCCATGAGGGCTGCAGGCACAGTATCCTGCAACGATCGGCACTTTCCCAGCATTTAGCAATGGTTCCAACCTCGCCCTGACTCTTCTGATCGTCACATCAATCAGTGGATTTGCTTCACCGAAATTTTCATCTGTGGTTATGCCTGCATCACAACCGGTGAGCCACTCTGACTTGAGGCCCAAATCAGCAGCCACTCCACATAGGATAGGTGCCGAAAACCTTTCTCCAAAGGAGAGCAAATAATCCTTTGATCGAGAAGTAAGTTCTCTCAAGCGTGCAATGCTTCTAAGAATACCACGCATTTCCGCTGAAGTCTCATTCAGTTCTTCAATGACTTTCCCCAATACTTCCTGATTACGAATACATCCTTTGGAAGTCTTGCGATGCAGTTCAAGCTGCTTTGCCACGAACGCATCCACTGAGTCGAGGTTGCCCTCAACCGCTTTCTCACTTACCGCTAGTAATTCGTCGGTGACTTTGGACAGCGCAGAGGTTACGACTACAATCTTGTGTCCTTTGCGAACATATTCCTTCACAATTTCTATCGCATTTGATATTGCTTCAGCGTCTCCTACCGATGTTCCACCAAACTTCATTACATACTTCAAGCTGCAGATCACCTTACTTCAAAAGCGTCTTCTTTATCTCAATGAGGTCACGCATCACAGCGCTGGCAGTCTCCCGTCCTCCTGCTCCATGTCCGATTAGCGTTATGTCGCCACCCAGTTCAGTAGTGAAGGTAACGCCGTTCAACGTGCCTTTCACTGCCAGAGGATTCTCTACAGCTAAAGCACGAGGTGAGACAGAGACGTGCGATTCGTTCGCAGAACCAACTAGTTTGATTGCTTTTCCAGCGTTTTTTGCTTTTTCCACTTCATGAACCGTGACGTCTGATATTCCCTCTATGTCGACATCTCTAATTGAGACTCTTCTGCCCAAGATCCAGTTGCACATTATGACAAGTTTACTGGCTGTGTCCAAGCCCTCTACATCGTAACTTGGATCCGCCTCTGCGTATCCTGCCTTCTGGGCTTCGGTTAATGCCTCATTCAATGTGATTCCTTGATCGAACATCTGTGTAAGAATGTAGTTTGTAGTACCGTTCAGAATTCCTTCAATCGATTGAATTCTATCTCCAACCAGACAGTTCTTTGCGAAATCCAGAATTGGCGTCCCTCCTCCAACCGTGCCACTGAATCTGAGGTGTACCCCTTGATACTGTGCTAACTCTAGCAGCGCGGGCATGGCAACTGCTAGAGGCCCTTTGTTCGTGGTGACCACATGGAGTCCTTTCTTGAATGCCGACTCTACATGCATCAGCGCTGGCTCTGCATCAGGCATCCTTGTTGGGGTCAATTCCAAGAGCACGTCAGCCTCGACACTGTCAATTACACTCAATGCAGAAACCTGTCTACGACCCATCGTGTCGTGATGAGCTACCGTTCCTCCCAGCTTACGAGCTTCAAGTGCCTCTTCCAATCTTATTCCGGATTGGTTGATCATGGCTCCGCCACGATCCACGATCGCAACAACTTCAGGTGTAAGGCCATGATGTACCCTCAACCAATCTGTTTTTTCCTTTGATATTTCAAGGAACGATTTTCCAACTGTTCCGAAACCTACCATGATCAGTCGCAATAGTAATCGCCTTCCGAACTAACTTAATTTCAAAGCCTTCTGTATAGAGTGAAAGTCAGATTTCGTCTTGACAGGTGTCTCTCCTATCTTTGTGACGATCTGAGGGTCCTTGAGTCCATGCCCCGTGGCTATGCAAACAACTTCTTCGCCTTTGTCGATTAGTCTCTTTTCCATGAGTTTCTTCAATCCGGCTACGGATGATGCACTCGCCGGTTCTACAAAAAGGCCTTCACGTCTTGCAAGATCTCTCTGTCCTCGCAGTATCTCATTATCTGACACAGTCTCCATGGCGCCGCCTGATTCTCTTACAGCTCGAAGAGCTTTCTTCCAACTTGCTGGAGCTCCTATTCTGATTGCGGTGGCAATCGTCTCAGGTTTCTCAACAGCGCGAATCCCCAAAGCCTTCTTCTTGTAGGCGTCGACGATGGGCGCCGC